>JBGPJS010000020.1:0-17979 GCA_041485505.1 Gemmatimonadota bacterium
CATAGTCAGGAGAGGGAATCCAGGCTTCGATCCCCTCGCAGTGAAAGGGAACTCGGGCCGCGAGGACGGCGCCCGGATCGGGGGCCGAATAGCCGGGCGGGTCGGTACCCCAGTGGAGTTCTACGATGTCCACCTCATCGGCTCCGGCGCGGGCATACCGACGATGGTGGAAGGACCAGTCGAAGCTTCCATCACCACGATATCCCAGCGCTTCCAGCAGCGACCCGGCCTCGGCCACCTGTTCCCGTCCGACCAGAATGTCGGCATCGCCACTCGGTCGTAAGGCGGGATCGGCGTAGAGTCGGTGGGCCAGCGGGTATCCCTTGAGCACCAGCCAGATCACGCCGGCAGACGTGAGTGCCGGCGCCAACTCCGCCAGTTGAGCGCGGCGGCGGTTCACCTGGCGCCGCGCCAGGGCGGTCGCGGCGCCCAGAACCAGCCGCGTCTCCGGATGAAGGGTTGCAGCGTCGGGCCCGAGGAGTTGGTGGGCGAGGGGAAGCAGGCGATTGGCGGAAAGCTCGTCGAGCGCGAGGCTCCAGCTCTCCGCGGGCGGGGGCGAGAGGGTCTGGTCACCCGAGGCCCGGCGAATGACCCAGACTACCGGAGGCGGCTCCAGCATCCCCATCGGCACGGAGGTATCAGGCCCGGGAGCGGCTCAGGGCTGAGCGGCGAGTGACTCGGCCGCGAGCGCGCGGGAGACTGACGCGGTGGTCTCACGCAGGCCTTCAAGGAAGGTCACCGTGGGCTCGTAGCCCAGCCCCTCGCGGGCCTCCTCGATGGCCGCGTAGGAGTGCACCACGTCCACGGTGCGCGCCGGCCGGAACTCCCGACCGACGGTCCGTCCGGTAACCTCCTCGATGGCCGCGATCATTTCCAGGAGCGAGATCCGTTTTCCCGTGGCGATGTTGAACACCCGTCCCGCCACCCCGTCCCGCTCGGCCGCCTTGAGATTGGCCTGCACTACGTTGCCGACGTAGGTGAAATCCCGGGTCTGGCTACCGTCGCCATTGATCAGCGGCGTCTGGCCCTGCAGGATCAGGTGGATGAACTTGGGAATCACCGCGGCGTATTCCGACCGAGGGTTCTGCCGGGGACCGAAGACGTTGAAGTAGCGCAGGATCACAGTCTCGAAGCCGTAGAGCTTGGTGAAGGAGCGGCAGTACTGTTCCCCCGCCAGTTTGCTCACGGCGTAAGGCGAGATCGGGGCCGCGGGCATCCGTTCCCGCTTGGGCAGTTCTGCGTTGCTGCCGTAGACCGATGAACTGCCGCCGTAGACCAGGCGCTTGACACCGGCATCCCGGGCAGCGGTCAGTACGTTGAGGGTCCCGACCACGTTCACGTCATTGCTGGTAATGGGGTCGCGCACCGAGCGCGGCACCGAGGGCAGGGCGGCCTGGTGCAGCACGAAATCGATTCCCTCGACCGCCTCCCGCACAATGTGATAGCTGCGGACATCGCCCTCGACGATCTCGGCCCCTTCGACCGCCGAGAGATTGGCCCGCAGCCCGGTCGAGAAGTTGTCGAGGATCCGCACGAAATCGCCCCGCTCCAGCAGTGCGGAAGCGACATGAGACCCGATGAATCCGGCCCCGCCCGTCACCAGAAAACGCGCCATGAGTGAACTGCCTCGCTGGGAGGAGTACTGACAGGGGTTGGAGCAGCAGCGAAACAAATATATTAGCGTCGAGCGACCGATGACTTGGGGCCGGGCAGCATCCGTTCCCCGCGCCCCGCCAGCCACACCAGCCCGACGACACCAAGGGGAACTCCGAGCACCACCACATACTGCCAGACCTCAGGCCGAATCGTGAACCCGTAGGCCGTTGCGGCACCGAGCCCTGCAAGGACGGTATAGAGCCCGGCCACCGTGGCATGTCGGGATCCGTCCACCGACATCCGCTGATACAGGTGACTCCGGTGAGCCCGGAGAATCGGCTCCCGATTCCAAAGGCGGCGTAGCAGTGTCAGGCCAGTATCGGTGACGAACGGCCAGACCAGGAGGACGCCGACAATCGGCCACCATTCCAGTCGGTCCGCCCCATTGGGCTCTCGGCGGGCCGCCAGCGGCAGGACCGCAAAGCAGTAACCCAGAAACGCGCTTCCCACGTCCCCCATGAAGATGCTCGCGGGCTGCCAGTTGCGAATCAGGAATACCCCACAGCTGGCCGCCAGGCAGGTTCCCATGGCGGCGACCGCCGGGAGGTCGCTTGACCAGCCGATCAGGGCCCAGCCCAGACCCGCCACCACTCCCTGCCCCGCCGCGATCCCGTCGATCCCGTCCATGAAGTTGAACGCATTAGTAAAGCCGACGATCCACAGCCCGGTCAGCAGAATCCCCGCGGGCCCCAGTGGCACCGCCCCCAGGAGCGGCAGACTCGCCACCGACGGTGCCCCAAGGCCGGCGATCGCGGCGGCAGCGGCGACGATCTGGGCTCCGAGACGGGTCGACACCGAGAGGGTCCGCAGGTCATCGATCCAGCTCACCGCCGCGACCAGTACGGCGCCGACACAGGGACCGGCCAGGCCCGGCAGCCAGTCCGCCGGATGAAAGACGAAATAGCCACCCACGCCGACCAAGGTCGCCCCGGCGATCGCGAGGCCGCCCCCGCGCGGCGTGGGGCGTTCATGGGAACTGCGGGGATTCGGGATGTCGAGCAACCGGCCCATGGCCCAGCGCCGGACCAGCCGGAGCGAGAAATGACACAGCAACCCTACCAAGATGCCGAGTATGAGAAGCGTGATCGCCATCAGCGGTTCCGAAATGAGGCGGCCGCGGCCGCCAGGGCTTCTTCGCAGCTCCGCGGAGGCACCCAACCCAGTCGCTCGCGCGCTCGGGTGATATCGACCTGAAGGGAATCGGCCAGACGGCGCCATTCTTCCAGATGGCCGGTTCCACGAGCCAGGATCTCCAGCGGCACCAGGGGAAATCGGAAGAGTCGTGGCCGACGCCCCAGGCCAGTACCCAGCAGCGTGATCAGCTCCGGAGTCGAGAGGTCCCGTCCGTCCGAGAGCAGAAAGGTACCGCCGGCCGCACCGGGATGGGTCAGGCAGTGGAGCATTAGATCGCAGAGATTGTCGAGACTCACCAGGCTCCGCTGATTTTCCAAGCCCCCTAATGGCAAGGGGAATCCCCAGCCAATGAGCCGTACCAGCCGCGCGAAATTTCCACCGGCCCCGGGACCGTACACCAATGGCGGCCGGATGATCACCACCTCGAGCCCAGTCGCGGCAGCGACGGAGGCAAGGACCTCCTCCGCCGCGAGCTTCGAACGAGCATAGGGATCGGCTGGCGACGGCGGGTCGCTCTCTCGAAAGGGCCGCCCTTCGGTCCGCTCGCCCTGGACCTTCACGCTGCTCAGGTAGACCAGACGGCGGACACCGGCCGCCGCGGCCGATCGTGCCAGCCGCTCGGTGCCCAGGGTGTTGACCTCTCTGAACGCGGCGTCGGGATCTGCCGCCCGCTCCCGCATCACATGCACCCGGGCGGCCAGGTGGACCACGACCTCCACCTCCTCGAGCGCACGCCCCCACTCGGTACCTGGTCCGATTGAACCTATGACGACGTCTTCAGTGCCCACCGCCTCCTGCCCCTTCTCGCGAAGGGCGCGAGTCACTCGATACCCAGCGCCGCGAGCCGAGCTGACGAAGGCCCGGCCCACGAACCCGGTGGCGCCCGTCACCAGGGCCCGGGTCACGGGAGCAGGCGCTGGTAGAGCCGCAGCGTCTCCTCCACCACCCGCGTCACCGAGAACTCCTGCTCGACAAGCAAGCGTCCCCGCGCCCCCAACTCTTCGCAGCGCTCCGGATGGTCGATGAGGCGCGCAAGGGCGTCGGCCAGCGCCGCCGGATCCCGGGCCAGAACCAGATAACCGTTGACTCCCTCCTGAACGACTTCACGACATCCGGGGACATCGGTCGTCACCACCGGGCGACCCGCCGCCGCGGCTTCCAGCAGGGCCTTGGGCAGCCCCTCGCGATAGGAGGGAAGGCAGACGATCGCGCTTTGGCTGAAGACCTCGGGCATATCGTCCCGGTGCCCCCACCACTCGATGACACCCTCCCGTTGCCACGAATCCAGCACCTCGGCGGGGATCGCGGCGGGGTTGGCCGGATCCCGGCCGCCAACCAGGACAAACCGGGCCTCCACCCCGCGGGCGCGGAGCCGACGCGCCGCCTCGACGAACTCCCCCACTCCCTTATCCCAGAGCATTCTCGCTGGCAGTATCACCACTGGCGGGCCAGGGGGCACCGGCCGGACCGGGAACTGCTCGAGATCCACACCGGAACCGCGGATGAGCGCGGTCCGTTCCTTCCGGAGCACTCCCGCATCGATCAGCAGGTTCCGGTCGTCGGGATTCTGCAGTAGCACGAGCACGCGCGGACGGTTGAACAGCAGCCGGAACAGGGGCCGGATCAGGAATCGGGCCCCCTCTCGGACTCCGCCCGAGCCGGTAAAGACGTACCCCAGTCCCGCGAGCGCGTTGACGATGGCCGGGACCCCGGTGATTGAGCCCGCGATGGTACCGTAGAGGACCGGCTTCAACGCCACGTGATGGGCGATGTCGGGACGAATCGAGCGGTAGATCCCCACCAGTTCCCACAAGGACCGCAGCTCCGACCAGGGATTCCTGCCGCCCCGGTCCATTCCGATTGGGACCAACTCGCAACCGGCAGCGCGAATGCGCTCGCCGTGGGACTGAACCCTGGTCGCCACCACCACCCGATACCCTGCCTTCAGAGCGGCCTCCGCCAGAGGAAGCCGATGGGAGACAAAGTACCAATCCTCGGTGACCAGATAGAGAATGGTCCGCATCGTTACCACGATTCCGGCATCAGGAGCCGAAAACTCGCCGTGGCGAGAGCATCCATCAATCAGGCTCCACTCCCGACGGCCCCCGGCCGGTCGGACGCGAGGAGATCGAGGTAGAGCGACTCATACGCAGAAATGATGGTGGGGAGTGAGAACTCCACCTCGATCCGTCGCCGGGCCACCGCCCCCAACCGCGAGCGCTCTTCAGGACTCAACGCCAGCAGCCGGAGCAGGGCGGCAGCCATCCGGTCAGGGTCCAGCGGCGGCACCACTTCCCCCGAATCTCCCACCACCCATCTGGAGTCCCCGATGTCAGTGGTCACACAGGGAATGCCGCAAGCCATGGCCTCGCCCAGGACGTTGGGGAACCCCTCGCCCCAGGCCGACGAGAGCGCCAGCACGTCGAGTCCCGCGATAACCGGCATCGGATCCACCAGCTCGCCGAGGCGTCGGGTTGAATCGCCGATGCCGAGTTCCTGGGTGAGGGTGCGGAGAGCCGCATTGTTGTCGTCCACTTCGTGGCCGGCCAGCAGGAAGATCGTTCCCGGGCGTACCGCAGTCACCCGGGCAGCGGCGCGCAGGAACCCGGCGTGGTCTTTCATCGGATGATATCGCGCCAGGTGGCCGACGATCGGGGTCTCCAAGGACACTCCCAGCCGCGCTCGCAGGGCGGCTCGCGCCTCCGGAGCCGGCCGCAGCCGCTCGGTATCGAACCCGTTGGGAATCAGCACGGTACGGGAGGCATCGTAGCCTAGCGCTTCGTGCTGGCGCGCGCTGGTGGCGGAGTTGTAGACGATCTTCCGGGGAAGCCGAGAGAGCCGGGCGCCGAGACGGATTACCTGCGCGGTGAGCCGCTTCTCCCGAACCAGTCCATAGAGCGACTGCCGGAGGTTCCAGATCACCGGCGGCCGCCCCGCCAGGCCCGCGCCCGCCAGGGCGGCGAGATTGCCGTGATACATCCAGCCCTGAATGAGTGAAGGACGAAACTGTCGAAGCCGGCGCCGCAGCTGGAACAGCCCCGACGCCATCCCGGAGGGGGTCGCTAGCTCCAGCGCGGTCACCGGCACCCCCAGACGCTCGAGGCGGTCTCCATGGGTGCCCCGGTCGCTGAGGGAAATGACCTCGCAGCTCCACCGCGCGGGATCCAGGCCGCCGAGTAGCTTCGCGAGCATGGCCTCGGCGCCGCCGGTAGACAAACCCGTAATCACATGCACCAGACGGTAGCGGCCCGGCGTCGGCGCCGCCCGGGGGTCCGTCACGCCGGATTCCTCGCGACCAGGAACACACCGGCGACCGCCAGATCCTCATCGGCCACTTGGCGGAACGAGGCGGCAAAGCGATGCCGGACTCCCCGCACGTATTGCAGCGCGCGGGCTCGCCGGTCCGCGGGAATCGCGTCCCACGGCAGGTGTGGCGTGACCTCACCTTCACCCGCGAGCCTGGTCACCAGCAGCTCGAACCGAAGTCCACTGACGCGGAGCGCATCCCGGTAGCGATGCAGCAGCACCCGGTTGGGTCGTCCCGAGGACTGGACCATGTGGGGATAGAGCCAGTCGGGAATCTCGAGGAAGGTGAGTTCGTGGGACCGGTCGGAGAAGAGGGCGTGGTCCCGCAGATCGACCTTGTGCAACAGCAGGCCGCCCGGGTTGAGCGCCGCCGCCATGTGGCGAAGGGCGACCAGCGGATCGGCCAGATGTTCGAACACGGCCCGGGAAACGATCAGATCGTAGCCCCGGTGACTCCTGAAAAACACCTCACCGGCCGCGGCCGATCCGTAGTGCCGCCGGATGCCGGTGAAGGCCGACTCCTCGCATGGGCCGGTGCCTCCGAATCGCTGGGCCAGTCCGGGATGCTCCGCGAAGAGCGCGCGGTAAATGGCCGCCTGCTGCTCCTCATTCCGACGGGAAAAGAAACGGTCGACCAGATCTACTTGGGAGCAGCCATCTTCGAGAAAGAGCAGCCCGACACCGCAATTGTCTCCCGGGCCCACCTCCGCCACCCGGCCCTGGAATCGCTCCACACCGGCGTAGCGCTTGTAGTCGGCGAAGACCTCGTGGATGTAACCGAGGGAAGCCGTCGGGTCGAGGCCCTGGTGCGCGGTGCCGGAACCGGTCTCGATGTTCCCCAGGGAGAAGCGGGCGGCATCGAGGTAGTTCCGCACCACCAGCGCTCCACAGGTGGCCCAGGTGCTCCGCTTCACCAGTTCCCGCAGCATCCCTCCGCTCACCCAGGCACCTGGGCCAGCCTCCAGGAGGCTGCGCACTGGCGGCGGGGACTACGTCGGGCGGGGCTTGGGGCGGGGGCCGTTTCGAGGGAGATCGCGAATTGCACCGAGGGAACCGAGCCGGATTCGGAGAGAGGCTGCCAGAGACTGGTGCAGCTCAGAAGGACGCTGATGAGACCCGGCGCCCGCTGATGCCAACGCCAGAGGGAGCCTCCAGCCGGCTCGGCGCCATTCTCCGGGAGCGGCATCGACATATCGGGGGAAAATCTACACCGTCGGGTTCGGCAAAGGCGACCCGACACCAAGGGCCGGGTGATATTGCTTCCCGCAACTCACGCCGTGCTCCTGCTCGGGAGCCGTTGACGCAGTGGGATTGAATCGGCTAGCGCCCGCAGCTGGAGAGTTCTGCCGCGGAAAGCGTGCGGAGGGGGAACGGCGCGGTGGTCCAGGCCTGTTGGCACAACTGGCGCGCCGTTGATGCAGCACTCCGAGGCGCGGCGTAGAGGTAGGCCCCGTACGACTGGTAGTCGTGACGATGGACCCACACCGATCCATAGCCCCAGCCCGGGAAGACCGGGCTGAGCATCGGCGCCTCGGGCAGGGGGATCAGCACACGCAGGAGCGGATCACCGTCGAGGTCAAACTCCGCCGCATCGGGGACGGATGCGACGTTGAACCGGTCATGTTTTGTTAGGGTGTCGGTCCTGAATTGGACTTGGCCGGTGCTTATTGTGGCCGGCCCGAACAGCCCGCCGAAACCGACCTCGAATTCGATACCCTGCCAGACCATTGTCTGCTCCAACTCAGTCCAGCTGAAATAGCCATAGTCGCTAGGGCTGAGCCAGAGCGTCCGGGTGAACGGAAAGGGCTCATTTTGGTACGACGGAGGGTAGCCTGCGCGCACCGGATCAAAACGGTGATCGCCGAAGCGCATCGCGAGGCCGATGCGACCAGGCGTGTCCTCGACGACGGAGATGGACGTCGGCGCAGTCACCGCGCCGGAGGCCACGTAGAGCCAATCGCCGGCCCCGCGCACGGTCGCCGGGTACCAGCTCCGGCCGATGCGCGTATCCATTATGTAGACGTCCCCCATGCCATCCGCCGGACCCCAGCGGAGCCGGACCCTCCCGTTGTTGAGCTCAAGGGTATGGGCGGCTGCCACCGCCGCAGCCCCAGTGGTGCGCACCCCATCCGCTAGCAGCGCGACACCTTCCACGGTGACCTGATAGCTGGCACTCACGGTCCCGCTCCGGACCGTGACCGTCGCCTCACCCGGGAATTGCGCCACCACCGTGTCATGGGCCAGGATCCCGATAACGGCCGGGTCGTCCGGGCTGAGGGCCACGACAGCGTTCGGAATCAGGGAGCCCCCACTGTCATAAACCTGGGCCTGCAAGGCCAGGCCCTGATCCAGCGCCATCGTGTCCACCTGCCAAGGAAGGGCGATGCTCGCGGGGATCTGGACAATCTGGATGGGAAGAGTATCCGCGATGCCGGGGAGCGAGGCTTCCACCAGGGCGGTACCCTGCTGAAGCGCCACGACCGTATCCGAACCCCCAACAGCGGCAAGCCCGGGGGTGAGGCTTCGCAGCATCGGGGCGGCTCCGAGGACCCGGACGCCGAGGCGATCGAAGACGATCGCCTGCACTGCCGTTCTCGCCCCCAGATGGTTGAGGGCGCGCGAGGAAGCTGATGCGGCAATGGCCACCGGACGCTGGTGCACCTGGACCTGGAGGCTGTCTCGTGCGGCCCCTGCGATCACTCTGATACGTGTCATGCCTGGTCCCGTTGTGCGGACCGAGCCATCCGGCTGAACCCGGGCCACGCCGACGTCGGCCGACTGGAACAGGAGATGAGGCTGCGCAATGGCATTCCCGTGAGAATCCGTCGCGAGCGCGGTGACGAAGACCGGTGCACCAACCGCATCTACCAGCACTGTATCGGCGGCGAGGAAAAGCTGTCGAGCAGTGCCCGGTAGCGCGATACCGGTGATGGTCAAGGACTTCCCTGCGCTCGACCTGGTCCCGGAAAGGAGGTCTACGATCGAATATCGCCCGGTACCAGGGTGTTTGACTTCGATAGCGGCCTCGACGGATTGGGTCCCTGCGGAGGAGCCGAACCGCCATCCCGTCTCCGCGCGGCCGGCCAGGTCGGTGACGAGAGTCTGGCGCTCGAGGCTACCTCCACCGGTCGTGACGTTGAGGATCAGGATCTGATGGGGAACCGGCTGCCCTTGGGGATCCAAGACGCGTACGGAAACTCCAGCGGGAAGGAGAGCGAGTACGGAGTCGACCGCGATACCACTGGTCGGTCCCTGAGATCCGGCTGGGACGCTGCGGCCTTCACCGGCGGTGATTCGAATCACGGCTGTCCTGCCCGAGCGGATCTCGAGCAGATGGAGCGGTACCAACGTGTCACGGGAGATCCACAGGAGATGGGCTGAACCGTCGGGCCCAAAGAACGAATCGGCCGTGACAGAATCGGTGGAAACGAGGGTGCTCCAAGTCAGCGGCGCGTTGGGTACCGGCTGCCCAGTGCTGTCCAGGGCCTGGGCGATGATCCGGTGCGACACCTGCCCGCTCGTGTCCTTCAGAATGCTGACCAGACTCGCAGAAATCGCCACTACACTCGTCGATCCGCCTCCGGGCTTACCAGGCGAGAACTCAGACAGCGGATCGGAGCATGACAGGAGAAACTGACCCGCGACACCCAAGCCGAGTATCCAGGACCGCCGACGGCTGGAATGCCAGCGGAAAACGCCGCCGGCCATAGGCACACGAGCGTTTAACGCGGGGAGCGTACTCTCCGGTTTCACCAGACCTCCGAGCAAGTTGCTTTGGTGATTGTGGCGACTTGTATTGCGCAGCCACTTACTTAGCAAGAGGCCTGCCAGACCCTATTCCCCGCCTGCCAAGCTTCATTTCGGCAATGACATACAGGGCCGAGAGAGACGCGTCAAGGGGGGATTTGAGGCGGGAGGACAACACCAGTTCGCCTAATATTCGTTCCTCGCGCACCACACCGCCCGGCGCCGCCATCTCAGCTGGCATCTCTGAGTTATCGGCAGGTTGCTCTTGGGAGTTAAGGCGCCGCTGGTTGGATGCTTGGTCTTGCGGTTGGCGCAGGGAGCGTTGAGAACCGAAACGTCCGCAGGGAGACGAGGTTAGAAGCTCGAACGAGAAACCCCGGTGATACGATCAGTTCCCGCGCTTGGAGCGCGAGCGGTAGGGAACCAGACTCCTAACCTGCTCCAGCACCGCCTCCAGCTCTGGCTTCCGGAGGATACGCGCGCGCCGGAGCCCCTCAGCACAAAGCACGAGCGGCCAAGCGATCACGACGCCGACGAGACCGGCGAGAGCCACGCGGAGCACTACCCGGCGCGAGTCAGGTAGGGCGGGGATGAGAGGCCGTTCGACAACCGTGATCCGCGGCGTGTCTCGCACCTCGTCGATACGGGCCTGCTCATAGTCCTGCTGCAGCGTCGTCTCCACCTGCTGCTGCTGGGTTACATCCCGAGAGAGCCGGTCGTACTGGAACTGTAAAGCGGGTGAGTTCCGGTATTCCCGGTTGTTTGCCAGAAAGCCCTGAAGTCGATTCTCGGCATCACGAAGCTCACTCTTGATCTCGGCGAGACGACCCTCCACAAACGCCCGCTCCGCGGAGGCTTGGGTCTGCCTGGTATGAAGATCGAACTCGTTGACCTCGGCGAGGAGCAGCTTCACGATGCCGGTGGACACCAAGGGCCACCGGGTCGTCACGCCCACGGTCACGACGCTGGTCTTCGGATCAGTGCTGACCGCGATCAAGTGACGCAACCTCTCTACAGCGTCCTGGAGCGTCGCTGCTTCCGTACTGCCAGTCGCGCCCAGAAGCTCAACCAGTGATTCCGCTGGCCGTTCCTCCACCTGGTGGAAACTATCACTGGCGATCCGCGCCAGGATCTCACGTGACACGACCAGGTCGGCATAGAACTCCTCGGAGTCTCCACCGTTCTGCCCGGGGACGGCGACGCCGAACTGGGCCGCAAGCCCAGCCAACCGGCCAAGCGGCGATTGGGTCCGCTGGGGGATAAAGCTGGCCGAAGAGGTGTAGTTCCTCGGCAGCAGGAGGACCACGAGCCCGGTGAGTACGGCCAGGCTGGCCGGCAACCAGATCGTCCAGCGCCGCGCGCGAAGGATAACAGCCAGCACCTCCAGCAGGGTGGGTCCCGACTCTCCGAGATGCTCCCCCATGACTGGCTCAGCACTCATTGCTCGCTTCCTTCCACCAATGTCGGTGCCAGCTTGCCAGGACGTTGACGAGTTGCGCTGCCGGTTCCCGAGGCAGCAATTCGGCAGAGAACTCCTTAAAGCCTACCCGCTCACTCTAGGCTCTGGGTCCACCTGAACCACCATCCGGGATAGCAGTGCGCGGAGCATCGACGGCACCGCGAGCACCAGGCTGGTGAGAACAAGATATAGCCCCCAGGCCCAGAACAGCTGAGGATCGGCGTACATCACCCTGAACGCGAGCACGAGCACCCAGGAAACCCTCAGCCCGGCTCGAAGCGGGTCGGGACTCGGCGGGAAGACTCGCTCACCGAGGCCCAGCAGTGCGCCCATCCCTAGCGCGACAGCAATGACACCCGGCACCGCGAGGCTGAAATAGCCGAAGGAAATGAGATCGACCGGGATACCGCCCTTCGCCCCGAACATCGCGGTGTTTACCAACGAGAGCGTCGGCTCATGAACCAGACCGGTGAGGCGCTGCGGTACCAGGTATGCGATAGCCAGCGGAACGTCGTAGAACCACCGGAAACCAATCTGACTCGGCACCGATCGGATCACGTTTCCCAGGGTGGCGATTGGAAAGCTGAATTCCCAGACAATGGAACGCGCGGCCCCCCCGATTTCCACCCCTGCAACTCTTCCGTTCAGAAATGCCCCCGAGTCGCCCCCAATGTAAAAGAACGACTTGCCGAACAGGGCCGTCACGATGAACACCGAGGCCCCCAGCAGAACATGGCTGAAGCGCAACCGGTCGCGCTGTACCGCAGTGGCGAGGGGGAGGGTGATCAGGAAAGCTACCAAGGCGGCCCGACCTGCCTCGTGAAAGAGAATCGCGAGTGAGGCGCCATAGAATCCGACACACAGCGCGGTGGCCAAGAGGCGCCGCGGGCCCTGCTTGTGATACTGCCGGAGCGCGAAGAAGATGAGCATGGCGCCGGTGACTATCGGCGCGACTTTGGTCAGGAAGGCCCAGGGGCTGACGACGGGAGGTTCGCCACGGCGGAATGCAAGCCCAGCGACGAAGAACACTAGCCATCCCCCGATACTCTTCGCATAGACCACGAGCGCGGCCAGACCCGCCGCCCCCAAGCTCAGGCCGGCAGCCCACAGGTACCCCGAATCCGCGATCCGGACGTCTGCTTCCTGCCGAGGTCCGCAAGGGCGGGCCAGCCAATAGCCACTTACCAGGAACCCATACCCAACGAGGGCAAGCATGGACCCATAGGCGAAGACCGGATCTTCGAAGGGTGTTCGCAGCATCCACCGCCACGAACCGGCCCGAATTGGCACGAGGTCCGCGAACTGTAGATAGACCGGGGCGACCACGTAGCACATGAAATAGACGGCGCTCGCGGCCCGGAGGAAATCGATATGCCCGCGCACCCGGCCGCGGAACAGCTCCACACCGAGAATCATCAGCGCCAGCAGCATTGAGCACGCCACCACAATGAAGGCGGTCACGCCGTCCCCTTCTTGGGTACCAGGTTCACCATCGAGGCGACCCCTGCGTTCGTCGCGTCCGGCACAAAAAGAACTCGCGCCGCTGCCCGTGTCCAGCACCGCCGAGCCGCCTTGAAAGAGGTGGCAGGGCCCATCATCAGGCGGCCCGACCCGCCCGTTCGAGCGCGGTGGCCAGAAGCCGCTCGGTACGACTCACCAGTCGCTCGACGCCGAACTCATCCTGGATCCGCCGCCGGGGGTCCGGCCGCGTGGGATCAGCCAACCACTTCAGCGCGCGGCGCCAGCCGTCCGCCAAGGCGGCAGGGTCCCCATTCGGCACCACGATTCCGCAATCTCCGACAACCCCAACCGAATCCCCCACATCAGTGACCACGCACAGCCTCCCACACGCCATCGCTTCACCGATCACATTCGAAAAGCCCTCACCCGAGGTGGACACCGACGTGAGAAGGTCCAGGGCGTTGTAGGCGGCCACGAGGTCATCAGCGACCGGGACCCAGCGGGTCCGGTCCGCGACGCCGCAGGCCCCGGCGAGGGCCTCAAGCTCGGAGCGATACTCCGTGGGCCCGTCGCCCACACAGACGAAGCGCACACCGGGCAGCCGCTCCGCGACCAGCGCGGCCGCCCTGAGGAACGTCGGGTGGTCCTTCATCGGATCGAGACGGCCGACAATACCGATCAGCAGCTGGTCCTTCTCGACCCCCCACGCTTTGCGCTGGCGCTCCCGGCGCTCCGCGTCCGGCTGGAACCGCTCGGTGTCAATCCCGTTGGGAATGACAACCATCCGCCCCGCCGGATACCCGTGGGCCACATGGTAGGCACGCCCCGCCTCCGAGTTCGCAATGATGAGATCTGCCCGCTCTGCCAGCCAGCAGGTCATCCGGAACATGAGGCGGAACAAGCGGTCGTAGATCCGGAAGTCGTAGTGCGAGGCACGCACTCCCCACACCACCAAGGCCCGGTGGAACACCCGGCCGGCCAGCAAGCTCAGCAGGTTGCCGTCTGGGAGATACCCGTGGACCACATCGGGACCGAAGCCTCGGATGGCGCGGGCCAGTCGGACGAGGGGACCGATCAGGTCCCACCGGTTCCTTTTCTCGAGTGATACCACGCGGACTCCGGCGGTCTTCAGTTCCGGGTGCCGGGCGCCATCGCCGTAGTACGCGATGACGAGCACCGTGTGGCCCCGAGCGGCGAGTGCGGCAGCCAGTACCGCGAGCTGTCGCTCTGCGCCGCCGATGCCCAGCGATCGAATAACGAACGAGATCCGCCAGCGAGCTGCCCCGGCACTCATCCGGAGGCCGGGATGGTCGCGTTCTGGACCGGGATCATTCGCCCGGCTCCAGGCGGGTCAGGAGATATTCGTTGCATCCGTGCCGCCCACCGACGGTCCGCAGCCGGGTAAGGGACAGGCCATGAGGCCTGACGAAGTCGACTAGCTCCTCCGGTGTCGCCGTCTCGAATGGCCATCCCCCCACCCAGTCCACCAGGTCACGCCAGAGGCTCATCCCCCGGCGGCCGACGCCACGGAACCGGGCCCTGGGGTCGGTACCGCGGCACAGATCCGCGAAGAACCCCGCCAGGAGGACATAGGCGAAGAACGGCAGCACATACCCGGGACGAAGCGGGGACGGTACCCGCAGGTACCCGCGCTTTACCGCCCGCCACCAGGGAGTGAAGAAAGGCTGGTGGTTGTACAGGGCCACCCAGAGCTGCCCCGAGGGGGCAATGGTGCCGCAGGCGTTCGCGAGTGCAGGCCACAACGCGCCAGTGTGATGCAGTACCCCCCAGGAATAGACGATGTCGAACTTGCCAAGCGAGCGCACAAAGGGCGCGTCGAGGATGGAACCTTCCTCGATCATCCAGTCCGGATCATCCGGGAGAAAGCGGGCCCTGAGCTGCCGAGCACAAGCGACCGACTGAGGATCGTAGTCAAAGGACCGGACAGTGGCACCCAACCGGCGGGCAACAAGGCTGAACAGACCGCTGCCGCACCCGATGTCGAGGAAAGTGAGTCCGGTGAGATCCGATCGCTCAAGCATCTCGCGAAGGGAACGTTCGGCTTCGGCAATCCGCTCCTCGCTCAGCCCGCGGAGGAAGCGGGTCCAGTTGGCGCCGAACTCGAACCGTTCCCCTCGGCGGATCTCGGCCTGCGCCGTCAGCGCGACAACAGGCTCAATCATTTCCCCCTCTTTCCGACCGCCGAAACACGTACTCGTTGCAGCCCTGTCCTCCACCGCATGTTTTCAGTCGCTCCAGCCTCAGGCCCCGACGGCGGTAGAAGTCCAGAATCTCCTCCGGCCGAGCCACTTCGAACGGGTAGCCCCCGATCCAGTCCACCCAGTCGTGCCACATGGACATCCCACGGTCGCGGATCTTCTCCCGGTAACGGGTGAGCGGGTTCCGCCGGCTCAGGAGATCCCGGACCAGGCCTTTCGTCACCTGGGCGGCGGCATATCCCCCTGCGATGACCGCCTGCCCACCCGCCGGGGAGCGACCGTACAGGCGCTTCAGGGTAGCATAGTATCGCGACCAGAAGGCCTGTTGATTGTAGACGGCAATGAACAACTGACCCGGCCTCTGCAGGGGCTGAAGCACCATGTCGAGCGCTTTCCACATCGCCCCCGTGTGGTGCAGAACTCCCCAAGAGTAGACCACATCGTACCTGCCGAGGGATCGGATGAAGGGCTCGTCCAGCACGGAACCCTGCCCGATCACCCATTGCGGGTCTTCAGGGAAGTAGCGCGCACGAAGGGCCTGGGCACAACCTACCGATTTCGGGTCATAGTCGAAGGAGCGGACCCTCCCCCCCAGCCGCCGCGCCGCCAGGCTGAAAAGCCCGCTGCCACACCCGACGTCAAGAAGGCTCCGCCCATCCAGCCGCTCCACCCCTAACATCGCTTTCAGCGAGCGCTCAGCTTCCGCAATTCGCTCCTCGCTGAGGACCCGGAGGAACCGTTCCCAATTCGCTCCGAAGGCAAAACGCCGATCGGACTCGAACTCGGGGAGGGCGCTCGTCATGCGCGGCACCGACCGGGGGGCGGATCGGGGAGCCGTGGCCGTCCAAGTGCCGGTGAAGCTCTAGACATGAGTGCGTCGGCGAAAGAATGCAGTTCGGATCCCCCCCGGGTTGAGCAGGAGCAGGACCCCGGCGTAGGTGACCCCTCCGCCCACCACCTGCACGCCCACCGCCGGAATGCCGGTCCAGCGGCGGAGCGGCAGGAGCACCAGTACCATGCCGAGGGTGGCAAGCGCGATTCGACAGCTGTCCCCCATGGGGACCGGCAGTTTCAGCACTCGACGGCCCAGCCACCAGCTCACCCCGAGTGCCAGCGTGTAGGCAGTAAGTGTCGCCCAGGCGGCGCCGTGCACACCCAGGAGTGGGATCCACCAAATGTTGAGCAGCAGGTTGACGGCCGCTGCCGTCGCGACGGTGTAGAGCTGCAGACGGGTGGCGTGCCCGAGCTGGAAGCTGAGGTCAAAATAGAAGCTCTTGATGCCGCCAAACAACATCGCCAGCGCCAGGATCGGCAGAAGGGTCTGTGCCGTTGGCGCGAACCGTGGTCCCAGGAGCCCGCTCAGGGAGGGCGCCAGCAGCGCCAAGCCGACGGCGGCGGGGAGCGCTACCGCCAAGAGGAGTACAAAGTGGGTTCGGAACTGCTGGTCTCGCGCGCGAGGATCACCTGCTTCCACCGCGCGGACCGCGAGCGGGTAGGCTGCGAGATTCACAATGATCATCAGGGCCCAGAGGGCCTGCTGGCAGAGATCGTAGGCCGGCGCGTACAGCCCCGCCGCCTCCGTAGAGGCTATGACGCCCAGGAGGAGCCGATCCGACGTGCTAACCACGTAGTCAAGGGCATAGGTGCCCGCGAGCGGGAGGCCGTATCGGAGGAGCGCATGCCAGACGGAGAGGTCCGCGGGGACCCTGAGCGCATCGCGCCACTGCCGTGCGAGGGCCAGCCCACCCGGGACGGCGTATCCTAGCGAGACGCCGAGCAACACCCCCACGACTCCGTAGCCTGTTGCGGCGGCCGCCGCCCCCAGCCCGAAGCCGACTATGGACCGAAGCGCGGAAAGCAGAGCGTAGCGCCCGGGGGCATGGTCGGCAGTGGCGAGGTAGAGATTCAGGTCGTGCCAGCTTGAGGTGAGCAGCAGCAGCAAACCGGCCCAGCGAAGGCCAGGCGACACTGCGGCGCCAAGCTGTGGGGCCAACAGAAGGAACACCGCGCTCGTTGCCACAGCGACCCCGCCGAAGACCCGCAGCGCGGTCGCGAGGAACACTGCCCGCGTGTGGCTTCCCGAGTGCAGCAGGCGGAGCAGGGCGAGGCTGAGCCACTGAAAGCCGCAGGCGTAGACCAGCGAGGCTGAAGCCACCACCAGCGCATACACACCGTACTCCCGCTCACTCAGTAGCCGGGTGAAAATCGCGAGTGCGGCGAAGTTGAGGAGCCCGGGCAGGCCTCGCGCCAGCGCGTAGCGTCCGGCGCCGGTCAGGAGTGCCCGGCTCACTGCACTTCGAGCCAGTTCCACTTACCGTCCACGGAGATGGTTGCGGTCGCGTGCCGGCGGGCCACCTGCACCACGAGGATCGCTATCGGGCGCCTACCCGGAAGAACCAGACCTCGTTCACGTTCGCCGTGGCTCCCGAGTCGGGGTGGATCAGATTAGTGAAGGTTCCCAGAATGCTGCCGCCCTGCCTGGCGAGCCTGGCACCACCGATGGCGTAGGAATGGGAGAAGGATTGGCTCACCGCGTAGTCGAACCAGGTCCGACCGCTATCCGCGCTGGCCAGCACCATGATGCGATTGTCCCCTACCTTGGATTGGTTGGTGGAAATAGCATAGAGCAGGGCGCTCGCGTCGCTGGAATCCGTGGCGAAGAACCCGTCCAGGCTGCGGATAGAGAGATTCTGCCCCTGCCACACCGGGTAGATGTTGCTGTCCACCGAATGGCTTCGCAGATCGAAGCGCACATAGTGCTCCCGGACCTTGGGGAGCTGGGACTCATACATGAAGTGCAGGAATCCGCCCTTCGCGGCCATACTCGAAAGCCAGTTGTGATACCCGTACTCATCATTGAGGACCACGCTGTCCGCTGCTCCAGTCTCGTCCGCGACGACCGGCAGCGGGAGAGGCGTGCCGTTCCCCTTCGACCAGGTAACCCCGCCATCGATGGAAAACATGAAGTGGGAATCCCAGTACAGGTACTTGGTCAAC
>JBGPJS010000021.1:0-17934 GCA_041485505.1 Gemmatimonadota bacterium
ACGAGTCGGGTGAGGCCGACCACATCATCTACTATGTCATGCCCTACGTCGCGGGCGAGTCGCTCCGGCATCGCCTGGACCGGGAACCCCGCCTCGCGGTCGAGCAGGCGGTCCGGATCGCCGGGCAGGTCGCCAGCGCTCTGGCTTGCGCCCATGACCATGGGGTGGTGCACCGCGACATCAAACCGGAGAACATCCTGCTTGCCGTGGGCGAGGCGGTGGTCACCGACTTCGGGATTGCCAAGGCGATCGGATCGACCACCGGCGAAGGGGGCACCCAGACCGGCTTGGTAGTCGGCTCGCCTACCTACATGAGTCCGGAGCAGTTTCAGGGGGAAGTCGACGGTCGCACCGACATCTACGCGCTGGGCTGCGTGCTCTACGAGATGCTGTCGGGGGCCCCTCCCTTCAGCGGGCCCACCACGCTCGCCCTTCTGGCCCGCCACGCGGCCGAGCCGGTGCCGCCGTTGCGTCTGGTCCGCGGCACCGTCCCGATCCAGCTTGAAGGGACGGTGCTCAGAGCGCTGGCCAAGCGACCCGCCGACCGGTTCCCCACCGCGCAAGCGTTTGGCGACGCCCTCCGGGGAAGCCAATCGGTTCGGGCGGTGCCTCAGGTGTCGGAACCCTCGACACCAATGGCGCGCTCTCTTGCGGTGCTTCCCTTCAGTGACCAGAGTCCCCAGCAGGATCAGGGGTACCTCTGCGAAGGCATGGCGGAAGAGCTGCTCAACGCGCTGGCCAAGCTGGAAGGGCTCCGGGTGGTTGCCCGGACTTCGGCGTTCGCGTTCCGGGATCGGGGGCTGGATATCCGAGAGATCGGGCGCCACCTCAACGCCACTCACGTGCTCGAGGGGAGTGTGCGCAGTGCGGGGGACCAACTCCGGATCACCGTGGTCCTCAACAGCACGGCCGATGGCTTTCAGCTGTGGTCGGAGCGGTATGATCGCCGACTGGCGGACGTCTTCGAGATCCAGGACGACATCGCGCGGACCGTGGCCGGTGCGCTGAAGGTTCGCCTGACCCGTCCCGGCGTGGTCCCACTGGTCCGCCAGGGCACCGACGACCCCGCGGCCTACCAGGCCTACCTCCGCGGCCGTCACCTGTGGAATCAGCGCACCGAATCGGCGCTCGACCGGAGTGTCGAGGAGATTGGGCACGCGATCGCGCTCGACCCGGGGTATGCCCAGGCCCATGCCGGGCTGGCGGACTCCTACGCCATGTTAGGCATCTACGGCGCAAGACGGCCGGACGAGGTCATGCCCCTGGCTCTCGCCGCCGCCGACCAGGCTCTGGTCCTGGACCCCACCTCGGCGGAAGCACTCACGGTGCGAGGCGCGGTGCGGGCGGTCTACCAGTGGCAGTGGGCCGCGGCCGAGGCCGATTTCCTCCGGGCGATAGAGACCAATCCGCGATATCCCACGGCCCCCCACTGGTATGCGACCAACCTTCTGCTGCCCCTCGGCCGTTTCGGCGCGGCCCGGACGGCGCTCGAGACAGCGGTCGCCCTGGACCCCGGGTCCCCCGCGATCGTGGCCAGCGTGGGGTTTCTCCGCTATCTCGAACGGGGCTACGAGGAGGCCGCACGAGAGTTCCGCCAACTACTCAAGTGGCAGCCGGGGTTCGGCCTCGGTCACTATTTCCTGGGCCATACCCTGCTGGCCCTGGGCCGGAGCGACGAGGCCGTCGCCGCACTGACTCAAGCGGCGGCTCTGAGCGGCGACAGCCCGGAGATCCTCGCGGCCCTCGGGCACGCCTCCGCGACAGCGGGACATCGAGACCAGGCGGAAGCCGTGCTCCAGCGCCTGGCGGATGCTGCGGCGCAGCGGTTTGTCTCCCCCGCGCTACCCGCACTGGTGCGGTTGGGCCTGGGCGATCATGAGGCGGCGCTCGATGGGCTCGAGGAGGCGGCCGAACTCCGCACCCCGGAGATGATCTGGCTGGGTGTCCGGCCGGCCTACGACGTGCTCCGCGGTGGGCCTCGGTTCAGTCGGCTGCTGGAACGCCTCGGACTTCCCACCCGCGAGCGGGAACCGTCAGCTGGCCGGTGAGCCGACCCAGGGCTCCCGACGCTGGAGCAGCCACACATAGGCGGAGTCGAACGCGAACACCGAGCCGAAGAGGAAATAGAGCAGCAAGTATGAAGGATGTCGCTCGAACGGGAACGGGGCAGTGAGGAGGAGACCCAGGGCGTTCAGCCCGCTCCCCAACAGCTTGGTCCACGCGGCGCCGTAGGAGAGCCCCCGCAGATCGGGTCTGAGGAATCGCATCAGGACGAAGAGCACACTCATGAGCAGGTTGCTGATCCAGGCCATCACGTCGCCGTCGACGTCACGATAGAATAGCATGAATGCGAGTTGGCCCAGGTAAGTCAGCGCGAGGGTCAGCACGATGACCAGGTAGAAGTGCCGGCCAATCTCCGGGATCGACTGCTGGTTCCGCCCAAAGCGAAGCAGCTGGTACAAGATCACCACATCAAGCACGAACCAGGTGACATCGAGCGCCAATCCAAGGCCTTGGGAATCGGGGCAGAGTTGGCTCATCTCCGGGAGGCCGGCGCGGCTCCCGAGGGGACAGTGCACCGCGAAGAATGCCTCCCAGGTGATGTTGAGGCAGATGGCCGCGAGGGGCACGCCGTAGGTCCGCTGAGCGAATCCCACCCGGATGACCAGGAGGTAAGTGACCAGCCACAGGAATTCCCCGATCAGCATCAGGACCATGGAAAACGTCAGGCCCGTGACGCCGAAAACGGCGAGATTGTGAGCGATGTAGTGCATCGGTAGATCCGGGACCACCTCACCGGTCGGGCGAGGCGGTCCCTGGATGGGGGCTGGAGAGCCGGCCTAGTTGATTCCGCCGCTGCTCACGGTGTGCCCGAATGCGCTCGCGAGATGCTTCAATTGCTCGTGGGGCAGGTTGGCAATCGCCTGGAGCCGGGCGGGATCGACGTGGACCCCGGCGTCCTTGAGGGCCTCCTCGGGATGGGTTTTCAATTTCAGGCGAAACTTTTCGTCGTGCAACAACTTGAGAAAGACGGTTTCCAGATCCTTGGCGGACATGAGTTCCAGCTCCTTTCGAATGCGAGTGATGCGGGCCGCCCGGAGGAGGTCCGCCCTTCAGGGGTCAGGCCAGCACCCCGATAAGTGTACGCAGACCCGCGATGCCTTTGCGGGCCTCGGAGACCCGCTGCCCGAACAGGGTGGTGCGCTCGTCCAGGCAATGGTCCACCGCGGCACAGCCGAGCCGCCGGGCCTGAACCCGGAGATCGGCCAGGCGGGTAAGGAGCAGCTGTTCGCCCCAATCGAAGCCTTCGCGAGCGAACCACTGGACGGCTGATTCACTGGCCTGGCGTCGCCCCTCGGCTGCGCTGACGAAGAACGTGGGTATCCGATGCCGTCCGTCGTGGTGCCAGTCGAAGAAGTCGTTGGCCATCTGGTACCACGCACCCAGGGCCTCGGCGAAAGCGGCCCACACGCCGAGGTGCTGCAGGCCTCCTGCCCGGTGTGCCACGGCCGCAAGCGGCACCCGCGCGGCGGTGAATTTCCGTCCGGCCACCTGGCTGAAGTCCTCCGCGGTGACCCGATGCTGCAGCCCGTCCCTGAGGGTCACCTCGGCGCTGTCGTCCCACGCCGCCTGGAAGTCCGACCAGAAAGGGTGATCACTGGGGAAATGGCGGTGATAGACTCCCTGGAAGCGGGAGTGGAAAAAGGCGACCGCCGGCAGGAGCTTTGTCTCCACCGTGCCATCCCCATCCATGACGTTGTCGATCAGGCGGATGGCGCAGTAGCCGTTGATGGACGAATAGACCACGTCGGCCTGGAACTCGAGATCGGTCTCGATGCCGAGCGTGGTGGCGAACCAATAGGGCAGATGGAGCAAAGGGTAGCTCCGGCTGCCGAGCCAGCGTTCCAACAAAGCATCCCCGGAGGCGGTGCGGTGGAGCCAGCGCCCCACCTCTTCCGCAAGACAGGGCCCGGCCTGGGCCATTTCCGCTTCGAGACGGGCCAGCCCGGAGCGAGCCAGCTGGTGGACAACTGCGCTGGAGGATTCCGTGGGGACTCCTGGAGTGGAAGGACGCCCACCAGTCTCTTCGGGGGCCGTCATCGAGGCTCCTGCCGAGGGAGCGGAGCCATCGAGAGATCAGCCGGGAGATAGCCGCGAGCGCCGATCCGGCTGAGAATCTGGGTGGCGTTCTCCAGCAGGTTTGCCCGGATGGGATCGCCGGCGAGAAGATGCCGTCCGATTTCCGATTGCGCCAGAGCCTGGTCCAGTGGCATCTCATGACGGGCCGCTTCCGCGACGCTCCGGGTCCAGGCTCGGTGGGCCTTGGCCTTGCGCCCTTCTCTCCACCACATTCCGCCCGTGTAGAGCCACCGTCGTGACCTGGCGATCGGGAAAACCCGGGCGTGTCCTTTGAGCGCCGCCAGGGCCCCGCGCACCAGCGCGGGCGCCGCCGGCTCGTTTCGGTCCCAGAGCGCAAATCCCACTTCGGCCACGGACGAAGCCGCCAGAAAGCCGGAATAGAGGTCATCGGTGGGGTTTCCTCGCGCAAACAACCGAACCGCTTCGATGGCCTCGGTGAGCGCACTCTCCCATTCACCGCGTCGCAAGGCGAGGAGAGCCGCCAGTCCGTGGGTATCCCGTGCCGTCACCTCCGCCTCCGCCGGGAGACCCTGTTTGAGGAGCGCCCTCAACTCCGCCACGGCGGCCTCTGCCTCAGTCAGCTGTCCCAGAAGCAATCGCACCCGGCCGATGGAACGCAGCGCCCCTACCTGGTAGCGGAGGTCACCCTCCTTCACCGCCGGGGCGTAGACCTCCATGGCCCGCTCGATGGCGTTGGGGTAGTCGCCCCGAAGGTCGGCCATAGTGGCCAGGTTGCCCGCCGCATCGCTCCAGCGCCGCCGATCGCCGAGGCTGAGCGCGGCCTCGCGGGCCCGAACGAAGAGTTGGGTAGCGCGCGGCCAGTCTCCCTCACCCGCCCGGGCAATTCCCACGATTACGCAGACCCACGGCACTGCATCGGGGTCGCCCACCTGCTCCGCCGTGGCCAACGCCCGAGTACCGTAGCGTCGGGACAGCGTCGGCAGCGGTACGTAGGCGAGAATAGTGCCCAACGTGGCATAGCCCCGCGCCAGCTCCGCTGAGGTCCCGGCCGATTCGGCGAGGTTCAGGGTGCGGACACAGGCGTAGAAGGTCCGCAGGTCCTCGCCCGTGAAATAGTAGGTCTCCGCCAACCCTTCGAAGGCACGGGCGGCCGCGAGGAGGCGCTCGCGCTCCCGGGAGCGGCGGCCGACAACCCCACCGGGCCAGAAACGATGCAGCATCTGCCGGGCGACTTCGCTCAGTGCACCCCAGGCGAGCGGTAGCTTCCCGGTTGGGACCGGGACGCGCAGCTGTGCCACGCCCGCCTCGAGATGGGGACGGCCGCCAGCATAGTCGGACAGTCCGAGGTAGGCCCGGCCCAGAAGGAGCTCGAGTCGCTGGCGGCGCTCGGGTTCCACGCCTGCGGCGGGCAGGGACTCTTCGAGGGCCAGGGCTTCGCTCAGAAACCCCACCGCCTCGCGATTGGCGTTGCCGCGCACCGCCTGCGCCCCAGCCTCGCCAAGGTAGTGAAAGGCCTTAGGGCCATCCTCGGCGCGGGCCCAATGATGGGCGAGACTGGGGTAGAACGGGGAGAGTTCTCCCGCGTGCGCGCGCTCGTACCAGGCCCCCACGGCGCGGTGAAGATCGCGCCGCTGGGCAAAGAGCAGAGAGTTGTATGCCACATCCTGGGTGATGGCGTGCCGAAAGCCGTAGGTCGGCTCCCGGGTGTCAGCGTCGCGGGCCAGCAAATTGAGGCGAACCAGCTCCTCGATGTCCTCCATCAGCCGGCCGCCATCCCCGCCCAACGGATGCACGTCGCGCAGCGTCGAAAGCGCGAAGCTCCGGCCGATGACGCTGCCGACTTTCACGACAAACTGCTGCGCCGGGCTCAGCCGATCGAGCCGCGTCATCACGACGCCCTGGACGGTTCCGGGCAGCCCGCGCCCGGCCAGCGCGGTGTCGAGACTCTGTTCCGGGGTGCGGTCGTCCCGGGCCAGGCGGCAGCGCCCTCCCTCTAGCACAATCACGCCATAGTCCCTGAGAGTGTAGGCCAGCTGCTCGCTGAAGAAAGGATTTCCCGCCGCCTTCTCCTGAATGAGTCGGACGACGGGTGCGGGCGCCGTAGTCACGCCGAGTCGGTGGCAGATGAGGGATTCCGTCTCGGCCTCGCTCAGCCCGCCGAGCCGGAGGTGCCGGCCGGCCCCCGGCCGCAGGGTGGATGCCAGGGCGCCGGAGCCAGGCTCCTCGGGGCGGGTGGTCACCAAGAGCAGTAGCGCCGGCAGCCGCTCGGCCGCCGCCCGCGCCAGAGCTCGGGATGCCGAATCGAGCCAGTGCGCGTCTTCGATGATGACGAGGAGCGGCTCGTCAGCGGCAGCCAGCTCAAGCAGGCGGATCAGAAGATCCCGAGTCTGCTCGGCACGCACGTCGTCGCGGAGGGCGGTGATCTCGGGGGTTGGTGCCCAGCCGATGGGCAGGACCGCATCGAGCAGAGGCGCGCGAGGGACCAGCTCGGGAGCACGGACGAGATACTGCATCACCGCGGAACGCTGAGACTCGGGCGCTGCACGGTCGTCCGGCAGTCCGAACAGCTGACGGAACACCTGGCTCCACGCCGAGACCCCCATTCCCCGTCCTACCTCGTCGCCGGCACCGGTGAGAACCCGGACTCCGCGGTCCCGCGCCGCCGCATTCAGCTCTTCGATCAGGGCCGACTTCCCGATCCCCGGCTCTCCTTCGATCAGCACCGTGCCTCCTTGGCGTCGGGCCGCGAGAGCGTCGAGGGCATCGAGGAGGACGGCACGCTCGGCCGCCCGCCCCACCACCGCCGCTGCGGGGGCTCCGGGGGCGGAGTCCGCGGCTGCCCGCCGCATCGTGGGGACGAACGCCTCGACCGCTTGGCTCAGGCCCTTGAGGGCGAGCGGGGGGAGCGGCTCAAAGTGGAGAAGGGGGTCGCCGCCGGCCCGCTCCGACGTCAGGCGGTCGCACCGGATCCCGCCGCCGGCGGCCTGCATCAGTCGTGCGGCCCGCACCATGGCCGGGCCCGCAAGAGCGTACTGCCGCCGCTCCGGGGTGCCGTAGACTCCGGTGAATAGCGTTCCGGTCGTCAGGCCCATGGTGCTCTCGATGCCGAGGGGGCCGAGCGCCGTGGCGATCTCGAGGGCCGCCCGGGTTGCCCGCGCGGCGTCATTCTCGTGCGCGGCCAGAGGAAGCCCAAAGGCCGCCACGAGGGTGAGGCCCTTGTCGTCCATCAGGAACTGATAGATCCGCCCGTCGAGGCGGAGCAGGATCTCCTGCATTGTCTCATAGGCGGGGTGTAAGCGCGGTAGGAGATCGGACGCATCCGGGTCGAGACCGCCCAATCCGATGAATAGCAGACTCAAGGCGCGGAACTCCGCCAACCAGTCGCCCTGACCCGCGGCGAGCTTTCGGACCAGCAGGTCCGGGAGATAGGCAGGCAGGCGTTGGCCGATGTCGGCGTCCCGGGAGAGCGGTGGGTTTGGGCTCGGCATCGCCAGACTCTGCAGGTCGTCGAGGCGGACGACCCCGGCGTCAAGCGGCTCGCCGTGCCCGCGGGGTGTCAGCAGCGCCCAGGCCTGGGCCGAAACGATCACCTGGCCCGGGCCGGCGCTCTGGTTGATCCCGGTCGCCTGCCGCACCGCGTCTCCGAGCAGCAGGAGCTGCCGGCCCCGTTGGTCGCTCCCCAGCTCGAGGAGCCGGAGCCCTCCCGCTCCCACGCTGGCCCTGAGCCGGATGGTGGCGCCGATCTTGGTGCCCTGCCCATGCAACGCGTCCCGAATCGCGAGCGCGGATTCCGCCGCGAGAGCCGTGCTGTCCGCCAGGGTCCGCCCGGCTTCGGCCGGCCACGCCGCCAGTACCGCATCGCCGATGAAGTGGAGGATATCACCGCCCCGGGCAGTGATGATCTCGGTCATCCGGCCAAACGTCGAGTCGATGACGGAGGAGAGCTCCTCGGCTCCCCGGGCTCCCCGGGTGCTCAACTGCTCGGTGAGCCGGGCGAATCCGCTCAGATCGACGAAGAGGACCGCGGCAGGGAGTCGCTCCTCGGCCGGCCCGATCGGGAGGCCTCCGCGGATGGCCAGTCGGGCCAGCTGGAGTCGGGGGAGATAGGAGGCGAGCGCTGGGTGCAGACCGGGTGGAGCAGCCATGGGTGCCGGCCTCAATACCTCCAACTCACCGTATCCGCCCCAGCCGGCGCGTTCTTCCGGATCTGATCCATGATTCGCGGAATGAACATCTGGGGGTAGCGGAGGCGCGAGTACGCGTTGGCTCGGGTGTGATCGCCGTTCCAGCAATGCTCTGCCCTCGGCTGGTAATCCACCTCGGCGTCGGCGGGCGGGTTGGTCACGCTCTTGAGGAAATCCTCGGCGAGATACACCGCGTCGTTGAGATAGTAGTTGTCCGCCTCCCCCACATAAATGTGCAGCTTGCCGCGCACCTTGGGGCCGAGGGTGGCCCAGTCCCGCTGGAGAATGTGGGTCAGATCGAAATGCTCCCGCCAGTATTCCGCCACCGACTGATCGATCTGGCCAGTCGTCTTGTCCCAGATTGCCTGGGGATATCCGTCCGCCCCCACCGGAGAGTAGACCGCCTGCCAGATATCCCATTGACCTCCCGAACGGCCCTTGGTCCCCAGCACCAGCTCGAAACGGTTCTCGCTTTCGACGGTCGAGCTCACCCGTCCCAGGTAATCACGGTGGGCCGGGCGGGGGACGTGGAGCCAGGGTCCCTCGGGGTGGTACGCGCTCCGATCCTGGTAGAGGTTGACCAGCTCGTAGGCGCGGAAGTCGATCGGATCGGGGCAGGCGGCCCAGGCGCCGTTGAACTCCTCGGGGTAGAACATCTGGACCGCCATGGCCTCCCACCCCCCGGTCGAGCCGCCGTACGTGAAACGCGCATAGCCCTGGCCGATCCCGCGGTATTTCCTCTCGAGGTAGGGAATCAGCTCCTGCATGATGGCATCGCCGTAGGGGCCGTTGTTCTCGGAGTTCACCGCATAGGAGTCGTCGTAATACGGCGTGGGATGCTGGATCTGAATGAGCAGCACGCGGGGGAACTCCGGACCGGTCCAGTCCTGGTAGAACTGGTGGGCGTACTCCTGCTGGATCCGGTTATAGCCGCCGAGGTGAAATCGAACGCTCGAGTCGGGGGTGAGATCGGGATCGGGCGCCTCCTCGCGGAATCCTTCGAAGTCATCGGGGAAGTGGCCGTGGTCGATGACCAGCGGATACCGGGCGTCGGGATGCTGGTCGAATCCTTCGGGCAGGAGGATGTGGGCGCCGAGGAAGACCGGCCGGCCCCAGAACTTCGAGAGCAGCTGGCTGGGAATCCGTTCGTGGCGGATGTACTTCGTGTCCTTGGGCGGATCCAGTGCCGGGATCTCCTGATCGAGTGAGATCCGGATGGTGGTGGGATGCTTGGGATCGAGACTGATCCACTGCGGCGTGCTGTAAAGGTTTCCCGGTTTCCGATTCCACTGCTGTCCCTCTCCCTTGTCGGGGGGAAGCTTGATCACCTTGCCATCGGCCCGATGAAAGGTCTCGTAACGGTTGAGCAGCGCCTGCACTCGGTAGCGACCGGCCGGGATCTTGGCGAGGCTCTCGAGCGGATATCCCACGGCCCGCTGGTCAACCATGGCGTCCCGCCCCGGGGCCCACCCCTCCGCGTCGATGCCGAAGATGAGCTGAGTCTCCGGTCCATCGGCGATCTGGAGTCGGGGCTCGGCGCTCGAGTCGGTGGAGAGCATGAGGAGGAGCCGGCCGTCGAGCGGAGTCGCGCTGCGCTCCCGGGGGAAGCTGACGCTGAAGCGGGCGCCCCCGGCGAGCCGTCCCGACTCCTGTCCCCGTAGCCCGGCCCCGGGAAGCAGGACCAACGAGGCTGATATCATGAGGGCGAGTTGCCCGCGTCTCATATCGGCTCCATTCGAGTTGGAATCCGCCGCACGGCTCTGGCAAGGTTGGAGATCGGCACCAAACTACCTGCGGTACGAGGCCGGTGCCAGCCAGTGAGGTCCATACGCCGGACCAAAGGGCTCTAGAACTTCTGCCGTCCCCCGGAGTGAGACGGTGTTGGAGGTCAGCCCTCCTCGAGCGCTGCGACGGTGTAACACCACGCATCGCCTTCCAGCACCGTTTGCCCGGTCTGGCGCGATACCCGCACGGCGAGATGGCAGACCGGTTTGGTGGGATGAACGCTCACGACCTCGACCCGGGCGGTGATCCGGTCTCCAATGTAAACCGGGGCAGTGAACTTCCAGTTCTGACTGAGGAATACCGCCCCGGGACCGGGCAGGTCCATGGCGACGACGGCGTGCAGCAGCCCCGTGGTGAGCCCGCCCTGGACCACCAGATTCTTGAATCTGGTCTTGGCCGCGAAGGCCGGATCGAAATGCAGCGGGTTGCGGTCGCCCGTGATCCGGGCGTAGCTCTCGACGTGGTCAGCCGTGAGGGTGAGGCTGCGTTGGGCGGTTTGACCGACCACGACGGACATCCACGGTCTCCGCCGTCGTCAGGGGATCCCGGCCGGGTGGCCCGCTCCGCCGTGCAGGTGGCGAGCGAGAAATGCGTCCGATGCGTCCAGGATCAGGCGAAAGCTCTGGGCGTTGTACGCGGCGCCATGACGGCCCGGCGGGTAGATGCGAAGGTCCACATCGGTGCCCGCCTCGGTGAGCGCGGTCAACAGTTGCATGGTGTTCTGAGGATGCACGTTGTCATCCATCATGGAATGGATCAGGAGCAGCTTGCCCTTGATCCGGTTCGCATGAGTAATCACCGAACTGCTGTCGTACCCGGCCTGGTTGTCGCCGAGGAGCCCCATGTAGCGCTCGGTGTAGATGGTGTCATAGAAACGCCAATCGGTGCAGCCGGGCGAGTTGGCGATCCCCACCGAAAAGAGTTCGGGATACATCGCCATGGTGTAGAGAGTGCTGTAGCCGCCGTAGCTGGTGCCCATGATCGCAATGTGGTCGCGATCCACGTAGGGGAGTGTCGCGAGATAACGGGCCGCCTCCGCGAAATCGTGACTCTCCCACTGGCCCAGATGACCGTAGACCACCTTCATGAACGCGCTGCCGTAGTTGTTCGAAGCCCGGTTGTTGAGCCCGACCACCAGATAACCCTCCTGGGCCAGCCATTGAGACCAGGTGCCGGTACTAAATTGGTCGTAGACCTGCTGCGACCCGGGGCCGCCATAGATCGCGAAGATCACGGGGTAGCGATGGGTCGAGTCGAAGGCCGGCGGCTTGATCAAGGAGCCATCCAGCCGCACCGAGTCCGAGGTGGTGAAGCTGAAGACCTCGGCGGGTGAATAGGCATGGGTCGTGAGCCACTGGGAGACCGTCGCGTTGTCTTCCAGCTTCTTGAGCATCGGCCCTCCCGTCGCCCACAACTCCACCTGCCGCGGCTGCTGCACCGCCGACCAGCGGTCGATGTAGTACCGGGTATCGGGGGACATGTCGATCTGGTGAGTGCCCTCGGTCTGGGTCATACGGCGCTGGCCGGACCCGTCGAACTTGATGCCATAGAGCTGGCGCTGCAGCGGCGAAATCTCGGTGGAGCTGTAATAGATGACTCTGGCCTTCGGGTCGGTTCCCTCGATCCGGGTGACGCTCCAGCGCCCACTGGTCACCTGGTTGAGGAGCTGGCCGGAATAGTCATACCGATAGATGTGCTGCCAGCCGTCCTGGTCCGAAATCCAGAGAAACTCGGTGAGGCCCTCGGGGAACGACATCATGTCCTGGATGCCGGCGTAGAAGTCAAAGACATCGATCCAGCTGTCGGAGCTCTGGGTCAAGACCAGACGCCGCCCTCCCGTCCGCACATCGAAGAAGAACAGCTTCATCCGGTTCTGGGCCCGGTTGAGGGTGATCATCGCGAGGGTATCGGGCCGGCTGGTCCAGTAGATCCGGGGAATGTAGAAATCGCCGGTCTCGCCGGGGTCGAGCCACACTCGGCGCCCGGACCCCACCGCGACTACCCCGATGCGGACCTTGGGGTTGGAATCGCCGACCTGGGGATACCGGATGCTGTCCCAGGAAGGGTGCCAGCCGGCGAAATCGGTGAGCTGGGTGATCGGTTCCCGGCTCTCGTCCACCTGCCAATAGGCGAGGTAGCGGCTGTCGGGCGACCAGTTCCAGGCCTGGCCCATGCCGAACTCCTCCTCATAGACCCAGTCGAAGCGACCGCTATGGATCGTCTGGGTAGCGCCGGTGGTGAGGCGCTGCTCGTGGCGACGGGCCAGGTGATCGACGAACAGGTCGCCGTCGCGCTCAAAGCCCAGCATGGTGCCATCGGGCGAGAGCTCCGCGGTCCGGGCGCCGCGGGCGGCGATCTGCAGCGAGCGGTCGGCCAGGGTGTAGACGTAGTAGTCCGACGTGCCCGAGCGGCGATAGATCGGCTTGAAATGAGTCTGGAACACCAGATGCTTCGAGTCGCGGGCCCACTGGAAAGACTCGTAGCTGAAGGCCTCTGTGGTGTCCGGGAAGTTGAGCCCGCGGGCTGAGAACAGCAGGGTATCGCCTCCGGTCCCGGGGTCGAGGGCGCGAATCTCCTCGCCGCCGGAATCGGAGCGGGTCGTAAAGGAGAACCGCTGGCCGCCGTCGATCCAGTTCACATTGCGGGGTCCAGAGCGGCCGCCGATGCTTCCCGAGGCCCTGAGCGCCTCGGTCAGATTGGCGAAGGTGGTCTTCTGCTGCGCGCCCGCCGTCGGCGCAACCAGAAGGGAGCCGGCGGCAAGCAGGGCCAGAGTTTTCAGGGGGGGGCGCATCGGGTTACTCACGAAGTGAGGAAAGGGATGGGTTGGCACCGGGAGCTATTTGAGTTCGCCGATCGCGGCGGTGAGACGGCGGCTGTCCGGAAAGCGTTGCTGGAGGGCCATCAGCACCGCACGGGCCGAGTCGGATCGCCCCAGGGCGATCAGCGCCTCGCTCTGCAGGAGGCCGGTGTGAATGGCCCGGCGGGGATCATCGGCGGGCGGAGGGGGCAGCTTCGCGATCGCCGCCAGCGCCCCCGCCGCATCGTGCCGGTCCCGGAGGATGGATTCGATCACGAGAAAGGTTACCCCGGGATCGCCCGGGAGCTGGCGCGCCAGTTCATCGGTGAGTCGAGCCGCTTCTTCCGGCCGGTCAATGTTGCGCATCACTTCCGCTTCCTGATAGAGCCCCGCCACCAGGAGGCGATGGACGTCGGCGGTATCACCGGTCCGGGTGCCCACCCCGCCGGCGTAGGAGTAGACCAGCCGGCCACCATGCTCTCCCGCCTCGTAGAGGAAGTAAGCCGCCACCACCCCCACGATCCCGGATGCGATCAGCAGGCCGCGTTCTACCCGAGCCCGCTTACGCAGAATGAGGGCCAGCAGTTCCAGCGCTCCCACGACGAGAAACAGATCCCGGGTGTCTTCACCCAGATCCTCGTGATCCTGGACGGCCTGCCGGACGCCGGGGATCTGCTCCGCCACCTCGTGAGCATCATCCCCAGCCTGGGCGGCGGCGACGCTGGCGAGTGCCGCCAGGACCAGCAGTGAGGTGGCCGCCGGGCTGGTCCAGGGCAGTCGACCGGTGAAGGAGATGAGTCGGAACGCCACGCCGATCAGGCCGAAGCCGACGACGAAGTGGACCAATTGAGGGTGGAATGACCCGATATCAGGCATGTCAGATTCCCAGGGGAAAATGCGAAGGCCGGGCCCGCAGGTCACCGCGGCGGCGATCGGAATCTTACTGCTTCGAAACATTGGCGGCCATTTCAGGGGCCCGGCCACCGCACTGGACGGTCCCACCCAACCAGGCGCAAGACCTCGAGAAACCGCGGCTCCTGCCTGAGCTTCGCAAACGCCGGCCAATGCAAGGCCGTCGCCGTCAACAGCGGATCCCGCACCCTGGCCGCCTCGCGGAGATGCTGATAGGCCTGATCATTCCGACCCGCCCCGACCGCGGCGGCGGCAAGTGCCCCCGGTTGGACATACTCCCCACCCGAACGAGCCACCAGTTCGGCATGGAGCGCTTCGGCTTTGTCCCGCCGCCCCGCAGATCCGTTCGCGAATGCCATTGCCATCATGAGCCAGGGATGACGCCCAAAGCGGGCCAGCATCGGTTGGCCGACCTCGATGGCTTCCATCGGATTGGGGCCCAGCGCGAGGGCGTGGAGCAAGGTCCATTGGGGATAAAAGGCGTTGGGATCGAGCTCGATGCCGCGGCGGGCCTGGGCCACCGCCTCATCGGTCTTCCCGGCCCAGGCGAGCACGAGGGCGAACTGTGCCCTGACGCTGGCGCTCAGCGGATCCGACTCGATCACACCTCGCAGCTGCGTCTGGGCCGCGGCATGACTGCCCCGGATGTAGCAGAGGTCGAAGACCGCTTGCAGCGTCCGGGCATCGACATCCAGCGGATCCAGCTCGACTGCCCGGGCAAAGGCGGCCGAGGCTTTCACCCGGTCGAACTCCGCCATGAGAGAATACAGACCCAGGACCATCTGGCCTGTCACCAGTTCGGGATCGAGCTCCAGTGCCTTGGACGTGGCCTGCCTGGCGCGGTCCCTGATCTCGGCGGATGAGACCATTCCGTAGAGGCTCATCAACAGCAACGCCTCGGCCAGCTCGGCATGGGCCAGCGCCAATCGGGGATCCAAGGCGATCGCCTGCTCGAAGCACTCGACCGCCCGAAGCAGGGCCGGGCCCCGTTGCTTGGTGAGGGCGTGGCCTTTGAGGTACAGGTCGTAGGCTTCCAGGTTGGCGGTCGGAGGACGGACCAGCCGGCCCTCGGCGCCAACGCCGAGCGTCACCTTCAGTTTGTCGGCGATGGCGGTGGCGATTTCATCCTGGATGGCAAAGACGTCGGTCAGCTCCCGATCGTAGCGTTCCGACCAGAGATGATAGCCATCGGCCACGTTGATGAGCTGGGCCGTGATCCGGATCCGGTCGCCGGCTCTCCGGACGCTCCCCTCCAGTACCGTGTCGACGTTCAGCTGGTCACCGATGCTGCGGAGATCGGGGTTTTTCCCCTTGAAGGAGAACGCCGAGGTGCGGGCTGCGACCCGGAGCCGGGGGAGCTGGGTCAGCGCGTTCATGATTTCTTCCGAGATGCCGTCGGAGAAATACTCATTCTCCGGATCGCCGCTCATGTTGGCGAACGGGAGGACGGCAATGGAGCGATCGAGCGGCTCTCCTTCGCCAGCACCGGCTTTGACCTCCAGGGCGAGGGCGAACCGTTCCACGGTGGGGAAACGGTCCTCCGGCGCTCGCGCCATCGCGGTGTAGAGGGCGGCATCGATGGCACGGGGAACGTTGGGCCGCTTGGTGCTGATCCGGGGCGGGGGGCGGGTGAATCGCTGCACCAGGATGGCATCCATCGTGGCCCCGGTGAAGGGCGGCTCTCCCGCCAGCATTTCATAGAGCACGCTGGCCAGGGCGTAGAGGTCGCTGCGGCCATCCATGTCCCGCTCCCCCGCCGATTGCTCCGGGCTCATATATGCCGGGGTCCCCATGGCCATGCCGGTCAGGGTGATCCGCTCCGTCCCGGCGGCGCGCACCGCGCGCGCGATCCCGAAGTCGGCGACGACGGCATGGCCCGATTGGAGGAGAATGTTCTCGGGCTTGATGTCCCGGTGGATGACATCGTGGGCATGGGCGTAGGCCAGCGCGTCGGCCACCTCCCGGGTCAGCCGCACGGCCTCCTCGACGGGGAGGGTCTTCTCCCTCGTCAGCCTCTCGCGCAGCGACTCGCCTTCGACCAGCGGCATGACGTAGAAGAGATAGCCATTGGCATCGCCCGATTCGTGCAGGGCCAGGATATGGGGATGGTTGAGCTTGGCCGTCGTCCTGATTTCACTCAGGAAGCGATCGCTGCCGAGGGTCGCGGCCAGTTCGGGGCGGAGCACCTTCACGGCGACCTTGCGATCGTGGCGCAGGTCGTGGGCCAGGTAGACGGTCGCCATCCCGCCCTGCCCTAGCTTCCGCTCGATCCGGTAGCGATCGGCCAGTGCGGCCGCGAGACGGTCCACCAGTTCGGTCACGGTGATCCTGCGTGCGAGATGGGGCGGAGTATAGGAGGCGGGGCTCACCCGGGCCAGAGCGGGCGGCTCACCCGGAGGGATTGGGGTCGGGCTTCCCCCCGGAACCGATGGCGTCGAGATTCACCCATGACCCAAGCTCGATTGTAAGGAGGCCGTCGTGGCCCGATTCCTCGTTCTGTTCATCACCGCCTTCGTGGACATGGTGGGGCTCGCGATGATCGTGCCCATCCTCCCGTTCTACGCCACCGAGTTCGGGGCCAGCGCCACGGTGGTGGGCCTTCTGGTCTCGGCCTTTTCCTTTGCCCAGCTGGCGGTGGCGCCGGTCTGGGGCCGCTTCTCCGATCGCTATGGCCGCCGTCCCGCGATCCTCGCCGGGTTGCTGATCACCAGTGCCGCCTACATCATCTTCGCCTTTGCGCAGTCGGTTCCGCTGCTCCTGGTCTCGCGCCTGATCCAAGGGATGGGCGGCGGCACCATCGGGGTGGTCCAGGCCTATGTGGCCGACGCCTCTCCGCCCGATCAACGCACCAAGAGCCTCGGCTGGCTCTCGGCCGTTACCAGCCTCGGCGCGGTGGTGGGCCCGGCGTTCGGCTCCACGATGATCGGGATCGGCGGAAAGCCGGCCCCGGGACTTGGCGCCGCGGCGCTCTCCCTGGTGGTGGCCGTCTTCGCCTGGCGCTTCCTGCGCGAATCGCGCGAGGCGAGGCCCTCGGGCAGCCATGTCATGCCATCCTCCACCACCAGCCGCGCCGCGATCGGCCGCGTCCTCTCCCACTGGCACGAGCCGGCGCCTCGCCTGATCTGGATTTACACCGTTTGCATCGGGGCCTTTTACGGCACCGTTCAGACGGTGCCCCTCCTCCTCATGAACCGCATGGGGGTCACCGAGCAGAACATCGGCTACTTCGTCATGTACCTGGGGGGCATGGGCGTCATCGTCCGCTCACTGATCCTCGGGCGAATGGTGGATCGGCTGGGCGAGGCCCGGCTCTCACGCCTTGGCATCGTCCTGCTTGCGGCGGGCCTCGGCGCCACCGGCATGGCGCACGGCTGGCCGTTGCTCGGGGTGGCGTTCACCCTGATGCCGCTAGGGACCGCGTTCCTCTTCCCCTGCGTCACCGGCCTGCTCTCGCGGGTGGTGCCCTCCGGCGAGCGCGGCCTCTACATGGGTGTGCAACATACATTTGGTGGGGTCTCGCGGGTGGTCTTTCCCATCGCCGCCGGTGTCCTGATGGACCACTTCGGTGTGGGCGTGCCGTTCTGGGTCTCCGCGGTGCTGGTGCTCGCGACCCTCCCGCTGGCACAGGCGATGGCGGGCTACCTGCTGCCGAAGACTGAGGAGACCCTGCGGTCCACCACGATCGCGGCGGCCGACATCACCGGAGAATTCCCGACGACGGTGAACGCGACCGAGCCGTCTCACGGCGACCCCGGAAGCACCATGACCTCGACCCTCGAAGGGAATCGGGCCGACCGGTAGACCCGGTGGGTTTGGACCCGGAAGTCGGCGCCCTTGGCCAGGAAGATGTTGGGCACCCAGGTCTGGGGGTTCCGGTCATAGAGCGGGAACCAGCTGCTCTGGACCTGCACCATGATCCGGTGTCCCTTCCGGAAGGTGTACATCTGCTGGTGCAGGTCCACGGTGTAGGTCTCCACGCCGTTAGGCGGGATCGGCGAAGGATGTTCGAAGCTCTTCCGATAGCGGCCCCGCAGCACGTCCCCCGCCACCATCAGCTCGTAGCCGCCCATCTCGGGTCGGCCCGCCACCGTGTCGGGATAGACATCGATGAGCTTTGCCACCCAATCGGCGTCCTGTCCGGTGGTCGAGGCGAAG
>JBGPJS010000022.1:0-17619 GCA_041485505.1 Gemmatimonadota bacterium
AGGTAGCCCACGCCGGGATAGTCATCCACCGCGAAGGCGTGGTCCTGCGAGTGGCTCAACACCTCGAAGGTCCGCCCCGCGCGCGCGAAGTTATCATCCCACGGATCTTCCGGGAACAGCGGGCGGATGCGCCCGTCGGTATCCACCCGCACGATGGTGACGTAAGCGTTGGCGTCGACGCTGAAGTAGACCCGAGCCCGGTCCCCCCGGTGGTACGGATCCTCACGACTGGTCCAGATGCTGATCTTGGGACGATCCGCCGCGCTCCGGGTCAACACCCAGGCCACGCGTTCGGCGGACAACGTATGTGAGACTGGCGGGGCAGCGGCCGGTGACCGGGCCGCTGCGAGCAACGCCAGGGCAAGCTGGGACAGCATGGCTACCTCCTGAACTGCCTGAAGTGGGACAGGATCCGACAGAGCAGGGGATGTGCCAGTTTGCGGAATTTGGCTAACATGACCAATGACAATGGTTTGGGGATGCGGTCCAAGTCGAGATCGCCCCCCGCTCTGTCCGTGGTTAGGGACAGGTGGACGGCTCGTTGACTTCATCCCTTCACTCCCGGTACGTTCTCCGCCGCATGAGCACCCCACCCACCCCCGGTAGGTTGGCGCGGATCGACCTTCTCGATCCCCTCGAGGCTTCGCGCTTGGGCGGTCTGGAAGTGCTGACCGAGGGAGTGGTCGAGGGGTTCCTTGCCGGGTTGCACCGGTCTCCCCGTCGCGGCTTCTCGGTGGAGTTTGCCGAGCACCGGATGTATCAGCCCGGAGATGAGCTGCGTTACGTGGACTGGAAGATCCTGGGACGGAACGACCGTCTTTACGTCAAGCAGTTCGAGGAGGAAACCAACCTCCGCGCCATGATTGTCTGCGACATCAGCCGTTCCATGGCCTGGACCGGTGCGCCCGCCACCATACTCCCCAAGCTGGAATACTCCCAGCGTCTCATCGCCGCTCTCGCGCTGGTCCTGCTCCGGCAGCGCGACGCCACGGGCCTCATCACGTTCGATGATGAGGTGCGCTCGGTGACCCCCGCGCGAGCCCGGATGACCCAGTGGCGTCAGCTCCTGAACACTCTCACCCACGTGGTGCCCGGACAGGGCACGGCGGCCGAGCCGGCGCTCCGCCGAGTGGTGGACCTGCTGCGCCGCCGGGGGTTGGTGGTGTTCGTCTCCGACCTGCTCCTTGATCGGGGGGCCACGCTGACCGCACTCCGATTCCTCCGCCATCGGGGGCATCAGGTGATGGTGTTTCACATAATGGATCCGGCCGAAGTCACTCTCGTGGGACCGGCGGAAGCCCGCTTTGAGGACCCGGAGACGCGGGTGGCGGTCACCTTGCGGCCGAAGGACTGGGCGACAGTCTACCGTCGGACCGTGGAAGGCGTGGTCGCGGGATGGCACCGGGAGTGCGGGCGACTCGGCATGCAGTATCACCGAGTGACGACTGACACCCCGTTCGGCCTGGCCCTGCGCCGGGCGCTGGCTCGGCCAGCCGGACTCGCGTGATCGCCTTTCTTCACCCTTGGCTCCTCGCTGGACTCACGGCGGCGGGCGTGCCGCTCCTCCTCCATCTTATCAGCCGCCGAGAACCGCCCACGGTGGTCTTTCCCGCCGTCCGGTATCTGGTGGACACCACCCGAGAGCACCAACGCCGGCTCCGGCTGCAGAACTGGCTTCTGCTCCTGCTCCGGACCCTGCTGATTATCACGCTGGTTCTCGCTGCGGCGGGTCCTTCGGCGCCGATCCGCCAGGCGGGCGGACATGGGCCGACCGCACTGGTGCTCGTGGTGGACAACAGTCTGAGCAGCGGCGCCGTCGCGGCGGGCACGACCGTGCTCACCGACCTCCGGGCCGCCGGGCGCCGGGTGCTGGAGCGCGCCACTCCCGAGGATGCACTCTGGCTGATCACCGCCGATGGCGCGCCCCGCCGGGGCGAGTCCGCTACTCTGACCCGCCTGCTCGACAGTCTCACGCCCTCGGCGCGCCGGATGGACCTGGGCGCGACGCTGACGCTCGCCAACGAGGTGCTGGCGTCGGCCCCTGGTCCCGGGGAGATCGTGCTCGTGTCCGACCTCCAGGCCACCGCCACGTCGCCCGGAGAAGTCCGGGCTCCCTTGCTGGTGGCGCGGCCCGATGGTGATCCGGTGCCTAACGCCGGGGTCGGGTCGATCGATCCGGGGCCGGAACCGTGGACCACCGATGGTGGCCGCGTGCTGGTGACCGTCGCGGGGAGCATTGGACGCCCTACGCCGGTCTCGGTCCGGCTGGGGAATCGGGCGGGCCGGCAGGCTCTGGCGTCGACCGGTACCCCGGTCGAATTCGTCCTCCCCGGTACTTCGGCGGGGTGGTGGCCCCTCGAGGCCGAGGTCGATCCCGATGAGCTCAGGGCCGATGACGCCAGGATCACCGCCCTCCGGGTCGCCCCGGTTGCCAGGGTGAACTGGCCAGCCACGGATCGCTATCTCGCGGCCGCCTGCGAGGTGCTCGCCGCCGACGGCCGCATCCAGAAGGGCGACGAGGTCCTGCTGGGTAGACTGGGCCCCGGGGCCTCGGTAGTGGAGCCGCCGGAAGATGCCGCCCAACTCGGCGCCCTCAACCGGGCGCTCTCCCGGCGGGGGATCCTGTGGACCTACGGTTCGCCGGTCCTGGCCAGTGCGGCGACAGACAGCGGCGCGCTGCTGGGACGGGAGCGCGTCATGAAGCGGTACACCCTCACCCCGACAGGGAGTGGCCGGACCGGTGTGGTCGCTACGGTGGGTGGCGCACCCTGGATCGTCCGGAGCGGGAGCGTCGTCCTCCTCGGCAGCCGGCTGGATCCCCAGTGGACCGCGTTACCGATCTCCGCGTTGTTTGTTCCCTTCGTGGATGCCCTGGTGAACCGTCTGGCTCGTGGTGAGGTGTCGGTGATCGAAGGGGCGCCCGGCGATCCCATCCTCCTCCCTGACCTCATCACCCAGGTGCGTCGGGACCAGCGGAGCTGGCCGGTCGAAGGCGGGGCTGCGTTTCGTGCCCCCGATGTCGGGGTGTACTACCTCATGAACGGGCCCGATACGGCCGGTGCTCTGGCGGTGAACCCGGATCCCAAGGAGTCTGACCTGCGCCGCGCCACCGATCTTGAGGTCCGCCAGCTCTGGCCGACTAGTCGAATCGTGGGGCTCGGCGAAGCCGGCGTGGCCGCATTCTCCGGTGCGGTGCGCGCCGATCTGCGCGGCCCCTTCCTCTGGTTCGGGCTCTTCTGCGCCTTTGCCGAGGTAGCTCTCGCCAGTGCGTGGAGGCGTCAGAAGTGACCCTCAAGCCGGTACTGGACGCGTTCGAGCGCACCGGGTTGGTGCGAGAGCTTCCCGGCCGTCTTCCGCTTCGTGGTAAGGTGCTCCGGTTGGGGGGCCTGCCGGGCTCCAGCGGGGCCCTGCTGGCGGCGTGGCTGACCCGAGCCTACCCTCAACGGCTCCTCACGATCGTCGCACCCACGCCGGCCGAGTCCGAGCGCTGGCTGAATGACCTCCGATATCTGACCGATGCCGACCTCGCGCTCTATCCCCAGCGGGAGGCGCTGGGTGAGGATGAGCCGCATTACGAGATCGCCGGGGAGCGGGTCGAGACCCTGGAGGCCCTGCTGCACGGACGCCTGCATGTGCTGGTGACGACCGCGCGGGCAACCGCGGAGCGGACCTTGGTACCGGCGGCGCTGGAGCGGTCGCGCATAAAGTTGGCGGTCAGGGTGGGTAAGGCGGAGAAGTCGGAGAGCACGGAGTGGAGGAGGCTGAGCGAGGTGACCCGGGCACTGCAGGAGATGGGATACCGCAAGGTCCCGATGGTCACCGAGGTGGCCGAGTTCAGCGTGCGCGGCGGGATCCTCGACGTCTATGGTTTCGGCATGGCGGTACCCGCCCGCTGTGAGTGGTGGGGGGACGAATTGGCCTCACTTCGGGGTTTCGATCTGACAACGCAGCGTTCGCTTGAGGAGCTGAGCGAGATCACCGTGTTGCCGGTGCGATCCGTCGGTCCGGTGGACAGTCGGACAGAGGGACAGACGGACGACGGCGGCGGGAAGGAGAATGCTCCCGGTCGCCCGGCCGCCCGGCCACCGGTCCGCCAGACTCTCTTGGAGTTGCTCCCCTCCGACACCCTGATCATCGAGGAATCGTCCGGCGCGGACTTCGATGAGGTGACGCGGGCCTGGAAGGAGGCGAAGCACCATCTCGAGGTCGCGCGGCGGCTGGGGGAAGCGGTGCCGGTCCGCGAGGAGCTCTTCGAGCCGCCGGAGGCGTGGCGGGGTCGGCTCGACTCGTTCCCGAGACTGACCCTTCGGGATGAACCGGTCGATCTCCAGGCCGGTTTCTTCCCTCCGGAGCGGGTCGATCGCGACCTCACCCGGCTGCGGTCGCTGATCGCCGGCGATGTCCCGACCATCATCCTCTGTGACAATGAGGGCCAGCTGGAGCGACTGGATGAGTTGCTCAACGATGGGCCCCGGCCGGTGTCGGCGACGTTGGCCGTCGGTGCGCTGGATGGCGGATTCGTGATGCGCACCCTCAGGGTGCTGACCGACCACGAGATCTTTCGCCGGGCCCGGCGTCTCAGACGGCCCCGCCGCTACCGCCAGGCCGCCCCCTCCGCCGCGACCGGCGTCCTCAAGGCCGGCGACTACGTGGTGCACCTCGATCACGGCATCGGGATTTACCGTGGGATCGCGATGATTCAGGTGGGCGAGGCGATGCTGGAAGTGGCCATCCTGGAGTACGAGGGCGGGGACCGGCTCAACGTGCCGCTCTACCGGCTGGACCAGTTGGAGCGCTATCGGGCTGCTGAAAAAGACGGTGATCAGCCCCCCCCCAAGTTGCATCGGTTGGGCGGCACCAGTTGGCAGAAGGTTCGGGAGCGGACTCGCCAGGCGATCCAGGCCATGGCCGCGGAGCTCCTGGAGCTCTATGCCAGGCGGCAGGTGAGCGCCGGCTATGCCTTCCCGCCCGACAGCCGCTGGCAGCGGGAACTCGAGTCCGCCTTTCTGTACGAGGACACCCCAGATCAGCGGCGAGCCACCGAGGAGGTCAAGCGCGGGATGGAGCAGCCGCTCCCGATGGATCGGTTGCTGGTTGGCGACGTCGGGTACGGCAAGACCGAGGTAGCGGTGCGGTCGGCCTTCAAGGCGGTGCAAGGCGGCAAACAGGTGGCCGTGCTGGTGCCCACCACGATTCTGGCCGACCAGCACGGGCGCACCTTCACCGAGCGGCTGGTGGACTATCCGGTACGGGTGGAAGTGTTGTCGCGCTTCCGTACCGCCAAGGAACAGAAGGCCGTGCTCGCCAAGGTGGCGCAGGGGGAGGTGGACATCATCATCGGGACCCACCGGCTGCTCTCGAATGACGTGACCTTCAAGGACCTCGGTCTCCTGATCGTGGACGAAGAGCATCGCTTCGGGGTGCGGCACAAGGAGCGTCTCAAGACCCTCCGCCTCTCGGTTGACGTGCTCACTCTGACGGCGACACCGATTCCTCGCACCCTCCACCTGTCCCTCGCCGGGCTCCGCGACATGAGCCTGATCGAAACGCCACCCCGGGACCGTTCCCCCATCCTGACCTTCATCGAACCCTGGGACGACGGCCTCCTGGAGGAGGCCTTCGCCCGGGAGCTCGACCGCGGCGGCCAGATCTTCGTGGTACACAACCGGATCGAAACGATCGAAACGATCGCGGCGCGGGTCCGGTCCCTGGCCCCCCGGGCCCGCGTCGGTGTGGCCCATGGTCAGATGGCCGCGGAGGGGCTCGAGAGCGTGATGCGGGGCTTCGTCTCCGGCGAGGTGGATATCCTGGTCTCCACCATGATCGTCGAGTCGGGGCTGGATGTCCCCAACGCCAACACCATGGTGGTGCATGACGCCCATCGCTTCGGGCTGGCGCAGCTCTACCAGCTGAGAGGACGGGTGGGGCGGAGCCACCGGCGGGCGTACTGCTATCTGCTGGTGCCCGATACCATCGATCGTGACGCGGAGGAGCGGCTGAAGGTGCTGGAACACCACAGCGATCTGGGCGCCGGCTATCGGATCGCGCTCAAGGACCTGGAACTCCGCGGCGCCGGCAACCTGCTGGGCGCCGAGCAGTCGGGCCACGCGCATGCCGTGGGCTTCGATCTCTATCTTCGCTGGCTGGAAGAAACCGTGCGGGCGCTGCGGGGCCAGGGCGGGGTGGAAAAGCCGGCCCCCCCCGAGGTGGTCCTGGACCGGGCGGCCCACCTGCCGGACGACTTCGTCCCCGACGACGACGCTAAGCTGGATCTCTATCGGCGACTGGCGCGGGCCGCGACGTCTGGCGACATTCAGGAACTCCGGGACGAGCTGCGCGAGCGTTTCGGACCCCTCCCTGAGCCGGCGGAAACCCTCCTGCACATGGCGCGGATCCGGGCCCTGGGTGCGGTGCTTGGTCTCCAGCACGTGCTGGTGCGGGGAGACGAAGCCCGACTCACCTTTCGCGAGGGCGCGGTCCCCCGCCTGGCCGGGCTGACCGCCGCATTGGGTGATGTCCAGCTCGCGGCCGAGGTGCGCCGGACGGTTCCCCTGGCGCTCAAGCTGGTGCGCCTGGGGGGTGAGCCGCTGATCCCGTCGCTGGTCCGGGCGCTGAAAGAGGTGAGCAGTAAACAGTGAGCAGAGAACTCGGAACTCGGAACTCGGAACTCGGAACTAGTCTTGCTAGCTGCCCTCAGGAGAAGTAATGCGCCGACTCTGGCTCGCTGTTGCCGTGGTGGTCACCGCCGCCTGCTCCCACTTCCGCGAAATGTTCTCACTTCACGCCGATGTCGCCGCGGAGGCCGCGGGGCAGCAGCTCAAAGGGGAGCGGCTGGCGCAGATCATGACCCACGCCAAGGCGCTCAAGGTTAACCAGGACGCCGCGGATTTCGTGACCGGGCTCTGGGTCGACTACACCCTGTTCTCCCAAGCCCTCGCCGCGCGGCAGGAGCTGGCCGATTCCGCCACGGTGGCCGAGGCGATGTGGCCGGAGATCGCCGAGATGCGCGGCACCCGGTGGCACGACACGCTGATGGCCCGGAGGTCCCACCTCACCCCGGCGGGCGCCGACAGTTTGTACGCCCTCGATTCGGTACGGGTGCTGCAGCACATTCTCTTCAGTGTCCAGTCCGCCGCCGAGCCGCCGGTGAAAGCGGCGGCGCGGAAGAAGGCCGAGGCGGCCTTGGCGCGAATCAAGGCCGGCGCCGACTTCGGTGCGCTAGCCGAGCAGTTCTCCGAGGACCCGGCCAGCAGGAGGGACCGCGGGTTCCTTCCAGCGAGTCCGCGGGGTAAATGGGTCACTGCCTTCGATAGCGCCGGCTGGGCGCTTCCTCCCGGCGGCATCAGCGGAATTGTGGAGACGCCGTTCGGCTATCACATCATCCGACGGCCCACCGCCGAGCAGGTGCGCGAGCGGATCATGACCTGGATGACCCAGAAGCTGGGCGTCCGCCTGGATTCCTTGTATATGGACAGCCTGGCTACCGTGCGGCAGCTCAAGGTGTCATCCAGCGCACCGGCCCTGGTGCGCTCGGCCCTGGCCGATCCCGACGGCGCCACCGCCTCCACCAAGACCCTGGCCAGCTACCGCGGCGGTGGGCTGACCCTCGGCGAGTTCATGCGGTGGGTCAACGCCCTGCCGATGCAGTTCCAATATCAGCTCAAGGCAGCGGACGACAGCACCATCCGACAGTTCGCCCGCATCATCGCGCAGAATCAACTGCTCCTGGCGCAAGCCGATTCGGCGCGGATCACGTTGACCGAGCCGGAGTGGAAGCAGACCGAACAGAAGTTCCGCAGCGACCTCGATACTCTGCGCGCCGTCATGGGTTTGGGCGATGACGTGAGTGACTCGACCGTCGCGCCGGCGGAACGGGTCAAGCTGGCCGCCCTCAAGCTGGAGGTCTACTTCGACCAGATCCTGGCGGGGAAGACCCAGCCCCGCCCGCTTCCGGCGCAACTGGCCTCGGTGCTTCGCTCCCGCGGGGCGTACCGGATCCACCCCGCTGGAATTGCGCGAGCGTTGAAACTGGCCGAGGCAGCCTCGAAGTCGCGGGTCGATTCCTTGGCGGCACGGGCGGGCCTTCAGCCCGCGCCGGGCCCCGCACCCATCCCCGGTGCGTCCCCGCCTGCCGCAGCGCCGGCTGGAAAGCCGGCCAAACCGTGAGCCGCCTATGGCGTCGCCTGCTCATCGCTTCACTCGCGCTCGCGGGGGTGAGCGGTATTGCCTCGGCCCAGAGCGCGAGCCGCTGTGACACCGCCGAGGTGGTCGATCGGGTGATCGCGGTGGTTGGCGACGCGCCCATCCTCGCGTCGCAAATGGAGGAGGAAGCCTACCAGAAGAGGGGTCAGGCTGGGGCCAGTCTACCGGACAGCGGCCCGGCGATCCGAGCCTTCTGCGCCCAGGTGCTCAACGAGATCATCGACGCCGAGCTGCTGGTGCAGCAGGCCCAGCGCGACACCGGCATCAAGGTCACGGACGAAGAGATCGCGCAGGGGGTCGACCTCCAAGTGCGAGAGATCCGGGGCAAATTCACTTCCGAACTGGACTATCGGGCGGAACTCAAGAAAGCCGGCTTCGAAACGCCCGAGGAATATCGCCGCTGGCTCACCGACCAGCAGCGGCGCAGCGCCCTGCAGAACCGGCTGATCGAAAAGCTCCGAGGCGAGAAGAAGCTGGAGCCGGTGATCCCGACCGAGAAGGAAATGCGGGCCTACTTCGAGGCTCAGAAGGACCAGTTGGGCCGTCGCCCCGCGACGTTCTCCTTCCGACAAGTGATCGTCGGCCCGCATCCCCGCGAGGCTGCCACCGCCGCGGCCCGCACCTTGGCCGACTCCATCGTGCGGGAACTGCGGCACGGCGCGGATTTCGCCGTCGCGGCCAAACGGTTTTCCCAGGATCCCGGGTCCAAGGATCAGGGGGGCGAGCTCAACTGGTTCCGCCGGGGGAAAATGGTCCCCGAGTTCGAGCGGGTGGCCTTCGGGCTCAAACCGGGTCTGATCTCCGATCCGGTCGAGACCCCCTTCGGCCTCCACATCATCCAAGTCCAGCGGGTCCAGCCGGGCGAGGTGCAGGCGCGGCACATCCTGATCATGCCGGAGGTGACCAAGGAAGACGCCGACAGCGCCACCGCGCTCGCCGAGGCGGTCCGCGCGGCCATCCTGGCCGGGGCGCAGATCGACTCCCTCCAGCGGCTCTACCATGACCAGGAGCTGGACCGGGATGTTCAAGATGTTCCGGTCACCCAGATGCTGCCGGAGTACCAGAAGGCGATCGGCGAAGCCGATAGTGGAGTGGTGGTGCCGGTCTTCGTGGTGCCAGGCGCGAGCGAGTACCGGGCCAAGCACGTCGTGCTGGTCATCACCGGCAAGCGCCCCGAAGGCGAGATCCGCTACGAGGACGTGAAGGACCAGATTCGGGAACGGCTCTCCCAGGAGCTGGCGGTGCAGCGATTTCTCGATCGGCTCCGGCACTCGACGTACGTGGAGGTCAGGTCGTAGATGGGAGGGGGCAGGCAAATCAATTCCATGAACCCCACTCAGCGCCCCCGTCTGGCAGTGACACTCGGCGATCCCCGCGGGATCGGCCCCGAAGTCGTCGCCAAGGCGCTGGCCCAGCCGCTGGATGCGGAGATCATTGCGATTGGGGCCGAGGATCAGATCTCGGCGATACCGGCGACGCGCCGGATTTCGGTTGGCATCTGGGGCACCCCCAGGGCCCCCGCAACGGGACGGCCGGTAGAGGGAATCCGTGCCGGGAAGATCGCCGGGCACGGCGTGGAGACCGCGGTCAAGCTCACCCTGGAGGGTCAGGCCGACGCGGTGGTCACCGCCCCAGCCCACAAGCACTCGCTCCATCTCGCCGGCTTTCCCTATCCCGGACATACCGAGTGGCTGGCCCACCTCGCCGGCGACGTCGAGGTGGCGATGATGCTCGCCACGGAGCGGCTCCGGGTAGTGCTCATCACCACCCACGTCGCCCTTCGGGACGTGCCCGGACTCATCACCACCGACCGGATCATCCGGACCGGGCGGGTAGCGGAGCGCGCCCTCCGCGAATGGTGGGGAATCGAACACCCTCGGCTGGCTCTCTGCGCCCTCAACCCGCATGCCGGTGAATCGGGACTCTTCGGCGACGAGGAACCCCGCATTCTCGAGCCCGCCGCCCGGGCGTTAGGCGCGGCGGGACCCCTCCCGGCTGACACCGTCTTTGTGCGAGCCCTGCGAGGCGAATTCGACGCCGTCCTGACCCCCTACCACGATGTCGGGATGACTGCGATCAAGGTCAGCGACTTCGGACGAGGGGTGAATGTGACCCTCGGGCTCCCGTTTCCCCGGACTTCACCCGACCATGGCACCGCCTTTGACATCGCCGGTACCGACCAGGCCGATCCCGGCAGCATGCGCGCGGCGCTGGAGCTTGCGGTCGTCCTGGCGCGTCGGAGCCGGGGTTTGGGGTGACGGGAGAAGCGGGATGGGGAGGACGGGAGTCGTGCCCCTTCTGTCACAGCTTCGCAACATTGACTGGATCATCTCGTTGCACCGGTTGCGGGCGGACCTCGCGAGAGGTACTTCTCTAGCTGATTCCCAGGGCTCGGCGCCTTTGGTCCCATCGTGGCTCTCGATCGCCGGCCCTCCTTTGATGGCTCATCTGCCTGCTTCGATAGAATAGCCCATGTCGCGTCTGCCCTCTCTCTCCGTTCTCATCCCGGCATACAACGAGGAACGCACCGTCCACACCCTTATCGAACGGGTGCGGGCGTTGCCGTTGGCGGTTGAAATCGTGGTGATTGATGATGCCTCCACGGACGGGACTGCCGCGGTTCTCGCCCAGCTCAAGGCTGACGGCCTGATCGACGTCCTGGTCCATCATTCGGAAAACCGGGGCAAGGGCGCGGCCATTCGCTCCGGGATCCAGCAGGCGACCGGTGAGGTGATCGTGATTCAGGATGCCGACCTGGAATACGATCCTGCCGGATTGCCGAGGCTGCTCGGCCCGATCGCCCGGGGCGACGCCGATGCCGTGTTCGGCTCCCGCTTCCTCGGGGAAGACCACCGGGTGCTCTTCTTCTGGCACTCGGTGGGCAACAAGGTGCTCACCCTCCTCTCGAACATGTGCACCGGGGTGAACCTGACCGACATGGAAACCTGCTACAAAATGGTGCGGGCGCCGCTGCTGAAATCCCTGACTCTGACCAGCAACCGCTTCGGGTTCGAGGCTGAGCTGACGGCTCGGCTGGCCCAGGCGGGGGCCCGGATTTGGGAAGTGCCGATTTCGTACGCGGGCCGGACCTACGCGGAAGGCAAGAAAATCGGTTGGCGCGATGGGCTCGCGGCGATTTTCCATATCCTCAGGTTCAATCTCCTCCCGCGGCGTGGGGTGACCGCCAAACCGAAGCGACCGGCCCTCATCGGGCTGCTCGGCAGCCCTCTGGTCTGGTTGGCGGTTCTGCTAGGTGCCCTCCTCCGCATTGATCGCTTTATCACCGCGCCCTCGATGGAGCTCTCCGAAGTCTGGCTGTCGCTGAACATCGCCTCCCGCTCCCTCCTTGGCCTGGCCCGTCCCCTGGACTACAGTCAGACGGCGCCGATTCCGTTCCTATGGGTCGAGCATCTCCTCGCGCGGTTGGCCGGCGTGCACCCGATGGTTCTCAAGTTTCCACCGCTCCTGGCCGGCCTGGCGCTGCTCACGTTGTTCGCCCGCCTGGCCCGGCGCCTGCTGGAGCCGCGCGCCGCCACGCTGGCCGTCGCCCTTGCGGCAGTCTCCCCCATTCTCGTCCGGTATTCCAGTGAGGTGAAGCCTTACATTGTAGACGCCTTGGTGACGGTGCTGCTGACGGGGCTGGCCTTGGATGTCGTCGAACACCCCGAGGAGCGTACCCGGTGGTGGCGTTTCTCCGTGGGCGGACTCATCGGCGTGCTGGTCTCCACGCCCGCCTTGCTTGCACTCGCAGCACTGGGGGGGGCCCTGATGCTGGTTCCAGCGGTGCGGCGGACCCCCGGGAGCCGGGCGCACCTCGGGCTTTCCCTGGCGGCTTGGGCCACCCTCTTCGCCGGGCAGTATCTCACCGTCTACCGCGAGTCCGCGCACAGCAGGTATCTCCAGGAGTACTGGCAGGCAGCTTTCCTTACTCCGGGTTCACCCCACCTCCTGGCCCGGATCGATCAGGTGGCCCAGGAAACGGTTTCCGTCCTGCTGTTCCCGCTGCGTCTCACCGGGGGAGGCGAACTCCTGCCCCACCTGCTCCTGGCCCTGGTTCTCGTAGTCGGCGTCGTCGGGCTCCTGGCGGTTCGTCGGCGGTTCGGGTCCTGGACGGTGGTCCTGCTGATGGGGCCGCTGGTCGCCGCACTGGCAGCGAGCGCCCTCGGTCGCTATCCCGCCACGCCCCGATTGCTGCTCTTCGCCTTGCCGCTCACGGTCCTGACTGTAGCGGCTGGGGTCATGGATTCTCTCCGGATGGTGCCAACCCGGATAGCCAGAATCGGTACCTTCGTGCTGCTCCCCGGTCTGGTGGGCGCGGCGGCGGTCTGGCTGGGTGCCGAACCGTTCCGCGGTTCGGAGGCACGGCGACCGGAGGAGGCGATCCAGGAACTGGAGCGCCATGACGGGTTGGGCTACCCCATTTATCTGACGAGCGAGGGTCTCCCTTACTGGCTCCTGTACGCCACGGAGTGGAAAGCGCCCGACGGTGGGCGGCTTCGCTGGTTTGCCCGAGTCGGCTCGTTCGGCGGGCCCGCGTTCACCAACTCGCCCAGTCGTGGGCAGCGGGTGATGGACGAAGGTGCCGACCTGGTGAGCGAATATGACGGGCGCCGGGTTGTCGTCGGCGAGGCCTCCGGGGTGCGCTGGTTCCCGCTGGTGGGCCGTCTCCAGAGTGCGCCCGATCCCGGATGGGCGGATAACGAGGCGGCGAGAATCCGTGCCGGGTCCAATCCGCTGATCTGGATCTACTTTCCGGGCCAGGGTCAGGGGAACCAGGCGCTTCTCAAGGCGATCGAAGCGCAGGGGGGACGCAGCCTGTTCCATGAGTCGAAGTCGGGGGCCGCGATCTACCTGTATCGGTTCAGTTGAGCCGAGCTAGCTGTCCAGGCGGGTGATGAGCTCCAGGTAGGCGTCGAGCTTGAGTTTCTGACTGGCCCGATTGGCCACTAAGACGGCTGAAGAGTGCAGAATGGTCGCGCGCTCGGTGAGGCCGTTGGCTCTCAGCGTGTTCCCGGTGTCCACCAGATCCACGATCCAGTGGGAAAGGCCGAGGAGCGGCGCCACTTCGACCGAGCCCGCGATCTCCACGATCTCGACCGGCCGGCCGGCAGCGGCGAAATAGCGGCGGGCCAGACGTGGGTACTTGGTGGCGATCCGCGCAGTGATCCCTCCGGGGAGCGCGGGGTAGGGGGTCTCCGCCGGGGCCGCCACGACCAGCCGACAGGCGCCGAACCCGAGTTCCATCGGCTCCAGAACATCGGCATCGGTCTCCCGCAGAACATCGGTGCCGGTCACGCCGAGATCCGCCGCGCCCGACTCCACGTATACCGGCACATCCCCAGGCTTCACCACCAGGAACTCGATGCCGGGATGGCTCGAGGGGATCAGGAGCCTCCGACCGGGTTCGGGATCCATCGCAACGCCGGCCTTCTCGAACCGCTCAAGGGCCGGCTGGTAGAGCCGACCTTTCGGCAGGGCGACGCGCAGCCGCGGACGCGCCTCCATCGTACGACGTCCCGAAGGTGCTCGGGTCACGGGGCCGCCTCGCGGAATAGGCTCACGTCCGCGATGGTGTCGAGATCCAGAGAAACCCCCACGGCGGGCAGGGGCCGCCCGAACTTGCCCATCAGTTCATCGTAGCGTCCCCCCGCGCCGGCAGCGCGCCCGGCTCCTCCGACGAACAACTCGAAGTGGATGCCGGTGTAGTAGTCCAGGCCCCGGACTTCACCGAGGTCGTAGACCAGGTGGGTGCGTTCAGCGCCAGTGAGTCGGGCGTCCAGCGCCAGGAGATGGTCGAGACCCGGTCGCGCCGCCGCCGGAGCGGAACGGAGCGCTTCCTCGAGGGCATTTCGTCTTCCTATGACGAAGGGAAGCGAGGCCAGGGCCCGGGTCTCCTCAGGCTGGTCCGCCAGGACGCGGCTCAAGTTGGCGCGGTCCTTTCGATCGATCCAGCGGCGGATCTCGAGCCGAATCGCCGGGTCCACGGCGGCGAGCCCCGAGGCAAGCACGCCCACGTGACCCAGGTTGATCTGGAAGTCCTCCAGTCCCGCGGCGCGGGCGAGACGGAGGGTCAGACGGACGATTTCGACGTCGGCCGCGAGATCGCCCTGGCCCATCAGCTCGGCGCCCACTTGGAGCGTCTCGCGGGGCCGGCCCCCGCGCTCCGGCTCCTGTCGGAAGACCTTGCCCGAGTAGCAGAGTCGGAGCGGTCGCCCGACGTCGCCAAACGTGGTGGCGGCCACCCGCGCGATACTGGCGGTGAAATCGTAGCGGAGGGCCAGGACCCGCCCATCGCGGTCGATGAAGCGGATCAGCCGTTCGGCCACCGACGGGCCGCCGGCGCGCAGGAAGATCTCTTCGTATTCGAAGGTGGGAGGGATCAGCTCCTCGAACCCCGCCTCGTCCAGCACCCGCATGGTGGCGCGCTGCAGATTCCGGCGATGCCGGACGGCATCGCCCGTGAGATCAAGGGCGCCGGGAGGGATGGGGGCGATCGAAGGGCGCATTTAGAAAAGTGCTGGGTGCTGGGTGCTGGGTGCTGGGTGCGTGGACATCACGAGCATCAGTCCGGATGTGGGGTTCGAAGTTTGTTCCTCGCTACGGCTGCGCGTAGTGCACCGACGATCCGACTCACACTCTCCGAGAGTGAGCGGAGTTCGTTGAGCTCCTCCGCGCTCAGGTATCCGGCATCGAAAGCGGTGTAGAGATGGGACCGAACCTCGGCGCAGGACGCCTTTGCGGTTGAGGGGAACTGGTGGAACTCTCCGGGCCGGGACCGCTCGAACCCTTCCGCGATGTTGCCAGTGACGGAAATCGCTGCGCCGCGCACCTGGTCCCCGAGTTGGAAGTCCTTGGCAAACCCGCCTCGCTTGGAAACCCGGTACACCCTGCGCACCAATTCCCGCGCTTCCTGCCACGCGACGAGATCCTCAAATCGTTTCACCCCGGCCATGAGGCAAACGTATCGACCTGGTGCCCGGCGATAGGTACCGGAATTGCCCGGACCGGTACATTTTCCCGCAGCACCCAGCACCCAGCACCCAGCACCCAGTACTCAGCACTCAGCGCCCAGCGCCCAGCACCCAGCACCCAGCACCCAGCACTCAGCACTCAGCACCCAGCACCCAGCACCCAGCACTCTCTCCTAGCGTTGCGGCTTCTCCGTCACCGCCCCGGCCACCAGCCGGATGCCCTTCACCCGCCGGCCCTCCATTTCCGCAATCTCGAGGACGTAGTCGCCCAGGCTCACCCGGTCCCCGACCTTGGGGAGCCGGCCGATCTGTCCGAAGAGATAGCCCCCCAGGGTGGTGTAGTCGCGGTCGTCGAGGGTCAGATCATGCTCGGCGTTGAAATCCGACAGCGTCATGGCGCCGTCGAGGAGCGGGACGCCCGGGCCGGGCGACGGGGTCCGGTCCTGCCGATCGTACTCGTCGTAAATGTCCCCCACGATCTCCTCGAGCAGATCCTCCATGGTGACGAGTCCGGCGGTGCCGCCATATTCGTCGAGCACCACGGCGAGGTGTACCTTCAGTCGTTTCATGTCGGTCAGCACGTCCTCCACCTCGCGGGTCCCCGGCACGAAGAGGGGCGGGCGCATGATGCCGCCGACCAGCGCGCCGGGGCGGGCTCGGACCGCAGTTAGGATGTCCTTGGCATGCACCACCCCGACGATCTCATCCAGGGACCCGGTGAAGACCGGATAGCGGGAACGACGGGCCCGCGCCACCTCGTCGGCGGCCTCTTCCACGGTGAGGTCGCTGGCCAGCGCCACTATCTGGGTTCTCGGCGTCATGACCTCCTGCGCGGTCTTCTCGCTGAACTCGAAGACCCCTTCGAGCATGCGGGCGTCCTCCTTGCCCAGACTGCCGCCTTCCTGGCTCTGCTCCACCAGCATCCGGATCTCGTCGGGTGAGTGCAGGCGCTCGTGTTCCGGGGAGGCGCGGATCCCCATGAGACGCAGTAGTCCGTTGGCACTGCCGAAGAGCAGGGCGGTGGGTCCGGCCATGATCCAGCGGAAGGCCATCAGCGGGCCGACCAGCCAGGTACTCAGCAGCTCGGGGTAGAGGAGCGCCAGCGCCTTGGGAACCAGTTCACCCAGCACGACATGGAGGTAGCTGATCAGCGTGAAGGCGATGGCACCGGCCACCGCGTGGGTTGCCACCGGCGCCCAAAGGCCGGGGAGGCTCGCGAAGGCGCCTTGGAAGAGATGGGCCAGGGCGGGTTCCCCGATCCAGCCGAGGCCCAGTGAGGAGAGGGTGATGCCGATCTGGGTGGCCGAGATGTACCGGGCCAGCGATTGTACCGCCCGTCGCGCGAGGATAGCTTTGCGGTCACCGTTCTGGATCATTTCATCCAGGCGAGTCTTCCGGGAGCCGACCAGGGCAAACTCCGCCGCGACGAAGAAGGCGTTGGCCAGCACCAGGGCGATGACCGCCAGGAGGCCCAGTATGATCGAGGAATTCTGTGACCCATCCATGGGACTAAGACTAGCCATGACGCCCCCCGCCCGCGAGGGCGCCCGATGATCCGACAGATCGCCGTACCGCCCTTCGAGCGGCTGGCGCCCTATCTCCCCAGAACGACCAATGCGGATCCCGACACTCGCGATACGGTGACCACCATCATCGAGGACGTGGCCGCGCGGGGGGACGAGGCGGTGCGGGACCACACCCGGACGCTCGACGGAGTTGATCTCCCGCCGGCGGAGTGGGAAATCCCCCTGTCCGACTGGCACGCCGCCCTGGACCGACTTCCCCTCGAACTTCGGGACGCGCTGGAGACCGCGGTCCAGCGGGTGCGGGACTATCACAAGCGCCAACGTGACACCGGGTTCAATGTTCTCCATGAGGACGGCAGCATCCTGGGCATGAAGGTGACGCCTCTCGACCGGGTCGGCATCTATGTGCCGGGCGGGACCGCGGCTTACCCCTCCAGCGTCATCATGATCGCCGTGCCCGCGAGCGTGGCCGGGGTGGAGGAAATCATCGCGGTGACCCCGCCGTCGGGAATCACCGATGCCGTCCTGGCCGCCTGCCTGCTCGCCGGAGTCACCCGGATCTTCCGGATCGGCGGCGCCCAGGCCATCGCCGCGTTGGCGTCAGGCACCGCCACCGTGCCGAGGGTGGACAAGATCGTGGGCCCGGGCAACCGGTGGGTTACCGAGGCCAAACGCCAGGTGTCGGGCCTGGTGGGGATCGACATGGTCGCCGGGCCCTCCGAGATTCTGATCATCGCGGATTCCACTGCGGACCCGCGGAAGGTGGCGGCCGATATGCTGGCCCAGGCGGAGCACGACGAGGATGCCACCGCGTGGTGCGTGACCACCGATCACCAGCTGGCCGAGGCACTGCCGGCCGCCCTCGAAGCGGCGCTGGCGACCGCTCCCCGGGCAGCCATCGCCCGGGCGGCCCTGGAACA
>JBGPJS010000023.1:0-17227 GCA_041485505.1 Gemmatimonadota bacterium
CGACGGTTTCGTTGGGATGATCGAAGGGCGGCCGACCGGCCAGACACTCGAAGAGCACGCACCCCAGGGAGTAGAGATCGGTCCGGAGGTCGATGTGCGGATCTGCGGCCACTTGCTCCGGGCTCATGTAACTGGAGGTCCCCACTGCGATCCCCGAGCGGGTCAGCTTCTCGCTCCCGGCCGCAGCGATGGCACGGGCGATGCCGAAGTCGAGCAGCACCGCACCACCCGGGGTCAGCATGATGTTGTCGGGCTTGACGTCGCGGTGGACGATCCCCTCACCGTGGGCGTGCTCCAGTGCCGAGAGGAGATCGCCGGCGGTCCGCTGGGTGTCCTCGATGGAAAGTCGGTGGTGGCGTTCGAGGTACTGCTTGAGCGAAGGGCCCTCCAGGTACGGCATTACATAATAGACCAGCCAGTCCCGTTCCCCCGAATCGATCAGCCGGCCGATGTTGGGGTGATTGAGCCGTTTGACCAAGTTGATCTCCCGGAGAAACCGGTCGGCGGCGACGCTGACGAGTAGCTCGGGGTGGAGGATCTTGAGGGCAACGGTGTTGCCCTGGGAATCGCGGGCGAGGAAGACTCGTGCGGCCCCGCCCCGGCCGATCTCCCGTTCGACCTCATAGCTGCCCTGCATGGCCTGGCGGACCAGGGCGAGGAGGTCTCGGCGAATGGGGGCTCCTGGAAGGGGCAAGAGACAAGGGAAAGAGACGGGAGAAAAGATGGGGGCGCGGGGGAGGGGCGCAAGAGTGGCGGCCCAAAGGGGAACCGGGGCTCCGACCTCGCCGCCCTCTAGTCCGTCTTACAACACCCGAACAACGTGCACGTCACCCATCCGGTGTGGCTCCCCGCGACGACGGGGACCGAGTTTTGGCCGCCTTTCCTCGCGGGGCCGCTCTGGATGTACGGGGCCGCGAGCCGCCACTGGGCAATAGACTGCTTCCAGGAAAGGTTGTGGCTCAGCTGCTCATCCTCCCCGAGGTGGCCACCCGGCCGTCCATCGTGCCAGTCGACCGAAATCCTGTAGGTGGTGTCGGACGACTCGGAGATGAATCGCCCGTAGTATTCCCCGTCCTTGCGGTATACCAACCAGTAGGAGACCGTGTCCTGGGTCAGCAGCGCGAACCTCGGCAGACTGCCGCCCGACCCTTTCCGGAACCGCGCGACGATCCGGCCTTCGGCCAGCGCCTCCTCCGAAATCTTGTAGGCGCCGACCTGGGGCTCGATGCCCGCGAGTACGCCGTCGTCCAGGTACTGCACATCCGCGGCACCCAGCCGGGAGCGAAACTCGAGCGCCCCACCGTACCGGAGGAGCGTCTGGCGGTCCGCGGTGGCTGCTCGCGCCCGGTCGGGAAGCGGCGGCGTAGGCGGCGGGTAGCCGCAGCCGCCCGCGCCGAGCAGGCCCGCCAGCAGAACCGCGTTCGGATAGAGGCTGCGGTGGCCGCGGAGTCGCACCGGATAGTCAGGCATCGTCTTCCTCTACGCTAGGTCAGTCATGGGAGGAGAAATCAAAATCCGAGTTCCAACCGTTGTCAGCGGCGGTCGATTTTTCTGATCCGCTCGAGCGTCGGACCGAGGCTTGCATCGGCCTGGGCCCAGAGCAGGGCCACACCCCGCGCCCACCGCCGCCCCACCACACCGTCACCCTTCCCCACGGCCACTTCGGCCCGGAGCGCCATGGCCCGCGTTACGGCCGCGGCCTGTGGGACTTCGGCAAGGAGGTCCGGGCCCAGCGTCGGCAGGGCGTTGAGCACCCGGTCGAGGCGACTCACCGCAGCGGCCGTGTCTCCGATGCCGAGGAGAAGCACCGCCTCCTGGAAGGTAAACTCCATCGCGATGTCCCCCGGGTGGATCGCCCGACGCGAGGCGTCAAGTTGGGAAATCCCCTGACGCACTCCACCGGTGTCCCCTCGTGCCAGCCGGCGCTGGAGGTCTCGCAATCCCCCACCATCTCCCCGTCCCCCGTTCCCCCGAGGTTCGAGTTGAGGAAACACCAGGGTCCGCGGCTTGTCGAGCAGGGCCAGCCGAATCTGCTCACGGCGGTCCAATTCGACGTAACTCTGCAGTTGGTCGCCGATCCGGCGGGCCAGCGCGGTGATGCTGTCCGCCGGTCCGCCGAGGGAGGCGTATCCGAGGAGACTTCGACCGGTCTCCTTGATGGGGAGCGGAATCTCGATCGGCTGACCCTCTGGCGTGGACGGATGAAAGAGCGGCGCCGAACGAGCCAGGAGGTCGGCGGTACGGGCGCCTCGGCCGGTCAGGGCGGCCAGACCGGCCAGCGACCAGGCCAGCTCGGGCCCGGGAGTGGGGTGGGCCAGCAGGAGAGAATCGGCCCGCCTTGCCGCGGGCTCGAATCGCTCCAGCTTCAGCAGGAGGCGGACCTCCGCCACCCCCAGCCGGACCAGCGCCACCGAGTCGGTCGCGAGCCCGCGCGCCCGCTGCACCTGAGCCAGCGCCGACTGCTCCGGGGACCGATCATCACCCAACCATCCGAGCGCCTCGAGTGCCAGTGCGTTGGCCTCGGCGGCGTCGGGGCTATTGGGAAACGATCGCACCCAGGCAGTGGTGATCTGACGGAGGGTCTCGCGGTTCCGGGTCACGGCGGAAGGATTCGAAGCGGGGTACACTCCCGGACGGTTGGCGATGAGGTCCGCCATCGGCCACGGCACCAATGCGAGGGTATCGCCCTCGAGCGCCGCGAAGGAGCCGAACCAGAGGGTGTCACGCTCGACAGCGAACCCGGTGTGGACCTGATTGCTTCCGGTGAAGAGCAAATTGGAGAGCCGGCCGAAGGCCGCGCCCCGGAAAGCAAGATGGACCGAGGGGAGCACGCTCAGCGCTCGGCGATACGCCTCGATGGCCGCGTGGTAGCTGGCGACAAACCTCCAGCCGGACGGGCTGCGTGGATCCCGCGCCACGGTTCGGTTGCGGGCCTGGCACTCACCCAGGCCATACCAGCCCCGGAAGTCGAGGGAATCGCGGGCGAGGATGGCCCGATAGCCGTCGCATGCCTGCGCAAAGTGGCCGGCTCCGAGCGCCGAGAGTGCTTCCCCCCAATGTCGTGTCGGCGGGGTGAGCCGGCTGGCGGGGGTGAGGGCCGCAGCGGCATCGTCCATCCAATCATCGGGCGGATCGCCCTTCCAGCTTCCCACCTGAGCCAGCCAGAGTCGAGCAAGGGCATAATCCGGATCGAGCGAGACGGCGTCCCGGAAATGCCCCTTGGCCCCGGCCAGGTCCCAGCGTTCGAGGGCCACGTGTCCCTCGTCGAAACTCCGCCACGCGGCGATCGACCGGGTCCCCATGGCACCCCCCGCGGCGCCGCTGCTCCTGGCACCACCCACCAGGAGTGAATCGGCCAGGGTCTCGAACCCGGTCTCGGCATTGTGGAGGTCCCGGGTGATCTGTACCCGTTGTTCCCGGATGACCCGGCCATCCTCACCCACATCGTACAGCGCTGCCCGCACCCGGATGGTGTCGCGGAAGAGCCACACCTCGCCGGTGAGTAGGCGGCCCGCGCCCCGTTCCCGGGCGATAGCCAGACCGTCCCGCAGTGTCGCGGCCCGCCCCCGGCGGAGCGCGGCGTCAGCCACCCAGAGGGGATCCACCAACCGGACGTCCTCCCAACGGCTCAAGGCGGCGTGGAGCAGCGATTCGCACTGATCCCCCGAGAGGAGTTCAGGAGCGGCACCCGCCCGGTGGGCAAAGGGCAGCACCAGGTAAAGCGACGGGTCGAGAGGGGGGGCGCCGGCGAGGCGGGGTAACAGCCGAAGCGTGAGGATCAGGAGCGCAAGCAGGCTCAGGCCGGCCAGCCAGCGCCACCGGGGGGAAGGCTCCCGGGTTCTCCGGGGGGCGCCGCGCTCGACTCCCGTGAGAGCCTCCGCCATGCGCGCCGCGGTAGCGAAGCGATCGCCGGGGACCTTGGCCAGCGAGGTCTTGACGATGGTCTCGAGCGCCGGCGGAATGGAGGGGCGCTTGGGACGGAGCGATCGCACCGGGTCGTGAAGATGGGCGGCGACCAGACTGGAGGGATCGGGACCGAGGAAGGGCGGTTCGCCGACCAGCATCTCGAAGAGTACACACCCGAGGCTGTAGATGTCGCTGCGGCCGTCGAGTCGGAGCCCGCCGGTGGCCTGCTCGGGACTCATGTAGTACGGGGTGCCCAGCATGGGAATGGTGGCGGGGATGTCCTCGTTCTCCCGCTGCAAGGCGGTACTCTCACCCGGGCTGGTCCTGCGAAGCGCACGGCTGATCGCACTGGCAATGCCGAAATCGGCGACGACTGCGTGTTCGGCCAGGAAGAGGATGTTCTCCGGCTTGATGTCGCGATGGACCACGTCATGGGCGTGCGCGTAGGCCAGGGCATCGGCCACCTCCCGGGCGATCTGGACAGCGTCCCCGATCGGCAGCGGACCCTCGCGCTCCAGCCGCTGGCGCAGGTTTTCCCCTGGCACATACGGCATCACGTAATAGAGGAAACCCTCCGCATCACCGGAGTCGTGAAGCGGGAGAATATTGGGATGGGCCAGACGGGCCGAGATCCGGATCTCGGCGAGAAAGCGCTCTCCGCCGCGGCTGATGAGGGACTCGGGCGCGAAGACCTTGAGGGCCACCTGCCGGTCGTGCCGGAGGTCCCGGGCCAGGTAGACCGTCGCCATGCCGCCCCGTCCGATTACCCGTTCGATGGCGTAACGGGAGGCAAGGGCGTCGGAGATCCGCTTGAGTTCTTCGGTCACTGGACGTCGCGCGAATGGGTTCTCCGGTAAGCATATGGGGACTGGTGAGGGGACGATAGTGCAGGGATCACTGAGTAGTCGTCGGTGACCATCGGGAGGACGGGAAGACGGGAGGGACGGGAACGACGGGAAGGATCCGCGTATCCACTACTCCACGACTGGTTGGCACTCGGCAGTCCCCTCCCGTCTTTCCCGTCCTTCCCGTCTTGTTCTCCCCCGGAGTCGCCCATATCCTTGCGCATGGCCCCCCTCGACCCCCGACGCGCCCGCGACATGCTCCGTCTTCTGCACACCGCCCTGGCGGGTCAATACACCGTCCATCACGAAATCGGTCGGGGAGGAACTGCAACGGTGTTTCTGGCCGATGACCTGGCCAACCGCCGGCCGGTGGCGATCAAGGTGCTCCATCCACAGCTGACCATCGCGTTGGGGCCGGGACGGTTCCTCAAGGAGATCCGGATCCTGCGGCGGTTGGAGCATCCGGGGATCCTGCCGGTGCTCGATTCGGGCGGATCGGCGGTCGATCGGTTCGATAGCTCGGCGGTCAGACGGTTCGGCGGTTGGGAGGACGCGGCCGACGAGCCGGCGGATCCGCGGACCACTGAGCTCCTCTGGTTCGTCATGCCGTACGTCGAGGGGGAGACCCTCCGCGCCCATATCGACCGTGTAGGCCCGCTGCCGATCGATCGGATGCTGGCGATCGCAGGAGAGATCGCGGCAGCACTGGACTACGCCCACGCCCAGCAGGTGATTCACCGGGACATCAAGCCGGACAATGTGCTTCTCGCGCCCGAGCGCGCGATCGTCTGTGACTTCGGGGTGGCCCGCGCCATTGTGGCGGCGGGCGATGAGAGCTTTTCCTCCAGCGGGCTGGTCGTAGGGACACCAGCGTACATGAGCCCGGAGCAGGCCACCGGCGGGCTGGTGGACTGGCGGACCGACATCTACGCGCTGGGCTGCGTGGTCTACGAGATGCTGTCGGGGGAACTGCCCTTCACGGGCGCCACCTCGCAGGCCATTTTCTCCCGGCAGGTGAGCGAGCGGCCCCGCTCGCTCCGGGTGGTGCGGCCGGAAATACCCGTCGCGATGGAGGCGGCCGTGTTGGCGGCGCTGGCCAAGGAGCCGGGGGCAAGGCCCGAAAGCGCGCGCGCGCTCCTCACCCTCCTGGAGGGCGTTGTGAGATAGGCACCGTCGGATCATCGCTCCAACCAGGTTGCCAGCGGAAGCGTTCCCCACTCCAGTCCCCTGCGAGGGAGCGCCCCGGGACCCGCGACGCTCCACTCGTCCGGCCCCAGTGTCAAGGAAAATTCGGGGGCTTGGGAGGCTGATTGCCCGGTTTGGTGCTCAGTTCCTTGAGCATCCTCCTGACTCCATCCGCCCAAGTGACCATACCTGTGGCGAACCGCTCGAGGACCTTTACCCTGGTTTCGAGGGCCGGGACCTTGGGCTTGGGTTTTTTCAATTTTGCACCCGCCATTGTACACCTCCGCTCAATGAGATTGAATTCGAGCGGAATCGGGCCCGGTGCCCTTCCACTCGAGAGCCGCGAGTTCGCCGCGGTAGGCGGCCGCCCGGTCGGGATGGCCCATCTCTTCGGCCATGCTGGCCCGAAGTTCCAAACTCGGGCGACGGTAGATCAGGTACAACGCGGCTCCTGGCGCGTCGAGCCATCCCGCCACCCGCTCCGCTTCGTCCCACTCCCCCCGCGCGCGCAAGAGGCGAGCGAGCATCATCCGCTCCGGCGCCAGACTCTCCCAGGGCAGCCAGTAGATGGCATCGCGGGGGGCCGTGGGAGACAGGGCACGGAAGCGGCTCAAAGCTTCCACGGTGTCGTGTTCCACCAGAGGGAGGTAGGCTGATACCACCCTGGCCAGCAGCGAATCCCGCCGGCTCTTCGTCGAGTCCGCCTTGGCCACCAGCGCGGCGGTGATGGCCCGCACCTCGTCCCGGTGGCTCTGGTGCGACTCCCAGACGCCGAGCAGCCAGAGGTTGAGCGCCGGCATCAGGCGGTACCCTTTGCCCTGGGCTCCCGCCCACGCCGCGGCCCCCGAGTCAAAACCCGGGCTCACCAGAGCATCCATCACATTGAGAGTCCCGGCTTGCAGCCCGGGGGCTGCCTTCGAGCGGAGCAGCCGCCGCGCTGCTTCGGTTTGCCCGGTCGCGACATAGAGGTTCTGAAGCGCGAACAGCGGAGCCCACAGTTCACTCGAGGGCGCCCGGTGTCCCTGGAGCGCCGCCTCGAGCGCGGCTACCCCGCACGCGGCCCCCCCCCTCGACAGCGCGAGCAGGACACCGGCATTCAGCAGCACGTCAGCGCGCCCCCCGGCGGCTCCCTGCCACTCGCCGATCTCCATGGCCGACTTGGCGCACCGGAGCATCAGCAGGCGCTCGGGCCGACCCGCGGAGTCCGCGGCGAGCCGCTCGATTTCCTGCTCCAGCCTTCGAGCCCCCTCCAGGTCGCCCCGCCCCAGCGTCAACTCAAACAGGTGGGTGATAGGCGGCGTAAACTCCGGATCGGCGCGGCGCGCGCGGAGAAAGGCCGCTTCAGCCAGCGAGTCCGGGGGCCCTTCCTGTGGAAGCAGATGGTAATAGACCTCTCCCAGGGCCACCCAGGCCTCGGCCCAGGTCGAATCGGTCTCCAGAAGAGTTCGAAAATTTCGGAGGGCGGGATCGGCGCGGCCGGCGAAATAGTCCCGCAAGCCGAGAGCGAAAGGCCTCAGTCGCGCGGGCAGGAGCCCAATCCGCCGCACCGCAAATGCGACCAAGCGTTCCCCCTCCGGAGCCTGATCGGTCCAATCGGCGGCTTCGGCGCCCTTGAGGGCCGCAAGAGCAAGCGCGGAGTCCTCCTCGAGCGCCTTCCGGTAGTGCACCAATGCGGAATCGAATCGCATCTGCCGGTATTCCCGCTCTCCCCGCAAGAAACTCGCGATCGCCGCTGGTTGGCGATCGCGAAGCCCGCTCGCGTCCACTCTCCTCCCCGGTTCGAGCAGCGCCGGCAAGAGATCCCCAACCGCGAGAGCCCCCAGCCCCGGCTCATAGACTCCCTTCGGCCCTGACCGGACAACGATCTTGACGGGGCTCTCGCTGCTGACATCGTTCAGCCGCAGCAGCACAGTGACCGAGTCGGGCCCGCGGAGAATCGAGCCGTCGAGGTAGTAGCGCGCCCGCCTCATTCGGGAGAGCTGCCTCGCTTCCGCCGCCGAGACGCTGCCACTCCGGCCAGCCGCGAGTAGATCTCGCCCCTCGACGGATCGGAGCACTTGGCTCCCTTCTAGTACGTAGCTGATAATGGTCGCGACGTCCTCTCCCGCGGTCTGGGGGCCGCCGGGCCCGGCAGCATCCCGTAGTGGGAAGACCACGATCAGGTTGGGGTCGGGGCGTGGGATGCTCCAATGGTGCCACAGGGAGTACCCTACCAAGGCCAGGACGCCGAGCCCGGCGAGCGTCATGGCCTGCCAGGAGCGCATTCGGCTCGGCGCGAGGTAGGGGGCTTCGAGCGCCTCGATGAACCGCTGGCAGGTTGGGTAGCGATCGGCTGGTACCTTGGCGAGCGCGATTCGCACCGCGGCCTCGACGTTCTCCGGGAGTGTCGTCCGCACTACGTGGAGCGACCGCGGTGACTCCTGGAGGTGGCGGGCGACAATCGTCTGCTTGGTACGTCCGGTAAACGGGGGTTCCCCGGCCAGCATCTCGTACACCACGCACCCCAGGGCATAGAGGTCGGTCCGGCCGTCGAGGTTTGCTTCCCCGCCCCCTTGTTCGGGGCTCATGTACTCGGCGGTGCCGACCGCGAGCCCGGACTCGGTAAACTCTTCCCCGCCGGCGACCGAGATGGCCCGCGCCAACCCGAAATCCGCAACCAGCGCGTGGCCCCCGGAAAGCAGGATGTTCGCCGGTTTGATGTCCCGGTGCACTACCCCCTGGGTGTGCGCGTAGTCCAGCGCCTCGGCCACCTCCCGGGCGATCTGTATCACATCGGGGAGCGAGAGCTGCCGCTCCCGCCGCAGCCGGTCGCGCAGCGACTCGCCCTCGACGTATGGCATGACGTAGTAGAACAGCCCGGCGGCCGTCCCGGAATCGAAGAGGGGAAGGATGTGCGGATGTTGGAGCTGGGCGCAGATCTCGATTTCCCGGAGGAATCGCTCAGGACCCAATAGGGCGACCAGCTCCGGCAGCAGGCACTTGAGCGCGACCTGCCGGTGATGCCGCCGGTCTTCCGCGAGGTACACGGTGGCCGTGCCTCCCCGGCCGATCTCCCGTAGGAGGGTGTAGCGATCCGCCAGCGAGGTCCGAAGGCGCTCGAGCTGATCTATCACGAAGCTCCGGAGGTCCGGGAACGGCATCGCGCCCTCGCTGCTTGGCGCGGATGGCTCACGCCCCTGGATCCTGCCAGAGTCCCGACCGGCGCCAGGCGACGTTGTTGTTGGCGAGCGCGAAGCTCCCCATCCCCCCGGCCACGGGGGTCTTCGTCACACTGAGATCGGGGAGCGGAAGCAGGCCAGGACCGGGGTCCAACTCGTGGTTCAGAACCGCCACGAAGGAACCATGGTCGGATTCGATCGCGGGGTGGCCCGAGGGCCACAGCAGCGGCCCGGCGATGGTGAGCGCCCGATTCGCCGCCACCCGGACCTCCTTCAGTTCTCCGACTTCCTTCCAGTCCCCCCGCGCGGTGGTACCGTCCCCCTCGCCCCAATAGATCTTGATGGAGACGTGTTTCACCTCAACGCGCTGCCGACTGCTGATCCGCACGTAGACGTACTGGTCGTGGTCCGGGAGGATGGAATCCATCGGCGGTGCCACATTGGCCAGCTCGCTGTCTTCCCCGAACTCGGCTTCCGCGTCCGGACTGGGGGAGTTCCGGACGATGATGTCGGGGCTCTGGTAACTCCGCGGTTGAGGAATGACTCCGGTATCCTGGAGGCTATCGCGAATGAACAGATCCGGCAGGAGGGGGATCTTCTCCAGGACCCGCACCAGATCAGGCATGAATCCGATGGGCTCGCTGCTCCCCGGGTCCAGCACGGGGGTACCATTCTCGGGGTCGGCCAGGAGAAGCCGGACTTGGGCCGGGCTCAGCCGGGAGCCGCGCAACTTCGTGGCCATCTCCTGAATCAGCAGTGCGGACCCGGCGATGCTCGCGGCCGCCGCACTGGTGCCCCCGAAAAAGGTGAAGGGCCCGCCGGGCGCTTTGCGGGCGCCGCCGTAGACCCCCGTCGTGAAGACCTTTTCCCCCCAAGCGAAGCAGTCGATCCGCGACCCGAAGTTCGCATCCTCGGGATCCCTCCGATGGGCCCCCGCATTCGTCGGGTCGAGTCTCGACTCGCAGCTCGAGACCATGATCGCGCCGGAATCGAGAAACTCGGGCCGCTCGTCCCGAGTCAGACTGCGCTTCCCCAGCAGGCTCCTCACCTCCTTGCTGGCGGACTGGTCCAGGTTGTCACCCAGATTCCCGGCCGGCTCGATCACTACGATTCCACAGGCCACGGCAAACCTGATCGCGTCGCAGCAGAGCGCGGTTATCTCCACCGGATACGCGTCTATCGAGACCTCCAGCAGCAGCACATCCCCAGCGGTCATGTGTTTGATCGCAGCCAGGATGGCGCGCGCCACGTTCATCGACAGCCCCTGCTGGCGGACTGCGGGATTCGAGGCGTAGAAGGAGGCCAAGCCCAGAAAGTCGGCACCCCGGGCGATCCCCACGATACGCTTACCCTTCGTCTGCCCCAACACGATCCCGAGCACCGCGGTGCCGTGGTCGTCGTTGTGGGGATTCTGAGAGCCGTAGAACAGGTTTTTGGCTTTCGGCCTAGGCAACCCCGCCGTTGCCAGGTTCCAACTCTCCTCGATGTCGACGAAGCCCACCCCCGACCCCGTATAGGCCCTCACCCTGGGGTCATCGACGCCGATACCCTTGGGGGCCGGGCCGAGGTGTTTACGATCATCCTCCGTATCGGTGGGATGGTCCCCTCCGGCGCCAGGGTGAGTCACCAACGGGTCGCGGTAGGCGCAATCGACCAGCTGCTGTTGTGCCAGGCCGGCCAGCCTCTCCAGGAGGCTCTCCACCTGCGAGGGCCGAAGTCTCCGGGCATCAATGGCGAAATAGCTGGCGAGACTTCGGGCCGGGCCGGCGGCCGCACGCTGCTCCCAGGCCTCAAGATTGAGATGCTGCGTGATTGGCTCGTCTCCGATCGCCGGGAAGGATCGCAGCCCGGGGTATCGGCGAAGCACCGCCGACAGATCCTTGAGATGAAGGGTCCTGGCGACCGCACTCAGTCTCCTCAACCTGGTGCTGCCGGGAACCTGCTCCCGCTGCGCGATTTGATCGACCACCGACTGGTCCAGCCTCACGATCAGATAGCCGGAGCGTTTGATGGAAGCTGACTTTCGCATGGTAGACCTCCCTTGCTGAGGTCCAGCGAGCAAGCACAGGGAACTGGCCGAGCGCCCGACCAGAAGCCGGACCGGATGTCCCCAAGAAAGCGTGTCGCCGTGATGTGGCCGTGACTCGCCCGGCCGGCGGCCACGGTGAGACGTTACAGCTCGGGAGGGGAATCGGCTAGAGGAGGAAGGATAGGACTGCCCCTTCACAAAAACAGCCCTCCCCGAGGACTTCCCAGGGAGGGCTACTCCTGAATCCCGAATCCTGAATCCTATCCCTTTCGCAACCGAACGCTCCCATTCACTGTGGTCAGCTTCAACTCTCTGCCGCCGGCCCCGATGGTCCCGCTCAGATGTCGTGGATTGATCCGGCCATGCACGGTGAGCGGAAAATCACTGTCGATGGATCCATTGACCGTCTCGGCCTCGATTTCCGCCGCAAAGCTGGCCGGCAGCGTGAGATTGATGCTCCCGTTCACGGTGGAGTACTGCATCTCCCCGGTCCAGTCCGCCCGCCCGATAGCGGCGTTGATGGTACCGTTGACCGTGCTGGCCTCCGCTTCACCCTTGGTTGAGAGGGTAATCCCGCCGTTCACGGTGGATGCCTCAACCGAGGCATCGAGACCGTTGGCCTCGACGGCCCCATTCACCGTTTTCCCGATGAAGCGAACCCCGGCCGGCACGCTGACCGTGAACTCCACCTCGACATCATTGTCACGAGTGTCGCTGTGACCTTCCCGGCCTGGGGCACAGTCGTTGGGTCGGCTGGCCCGGCGGCTGGGATACACCGCGCAGATGGTTACCCCGTCCTCGTGTTCCACGACCCTGATCTCCACCTCGTCAGGATCGCTCTTCCGGGCGTGCTTGACGGCGGTAACCTCCACCTCACCCCCAGAGGTGGCTGAGGCCCGGACGGCGCCGTTAATGCCCTTGATTTCGATGGCCTTGCCGGCGGCGATTTTCCCTTTCCAGTGGAAATCGCCTTTCAGGTGGGCGGGGGGGCCCAGAGTGAGTGCGGCCGCAGCCATCAACGCAGTGAAAACAATCATATGATCTCCCGTGTTTACGAGGTTAGTCGGAGGCCGATAGTCGTCAGTGAAACGGCTAACGGCTAACGGCTAGCGGCTGATAGCTGACCCTCACGGCTTCCGACCTCCAGCTTTCCGCAAGTGAATCCACCCGTCGAACGACTCCACCTCCAGCCGAGCACTCCCGGTGCCCGCCGTAAGCGTCATCCGCTTGTCTTTGGTCTTCCCGGTGAGGGTCACCGGGAAATCCGACTGAAACTCTCCGCTGAAGGTGGAGACCGAAATGGTGGCGTTCAGTTCGGGGATAGTCACCGACACGTTCCCATCGTGAGAAGTAAATCGGTACTGTCCGCCTTCCTTAAGTACGCCACGGTAGTCGATGTTCCCATCGACGGTCGTCGCTTCCACTCCAGGGGCGTCGATCCCATCGAGGGTGATCTCGCCGTCGACCGTCTCGGCGTGGAGTTCACCCGCGGCATCACTCACGTCGATGTTGCCATCCACCGTATTAAGGTCCATCCGACCTCGGGCACCGGACAGTACGATTTCTCCATCCACCGAGTGGAGCGAAATGAAGCCACCGCCGCCCCGTACCTTGATGTTTCCTTCGACGCTCTCGACGCTCACCTCACCCTTCACTCCCTCAACCGTGACGTCCCCGCTCTGACTGGAGAGATTGAGACTTATGTCGGCTGGCACCGTGATCCGCACATCCGCTTCGCTGGGTCCATTGCGGCCGTTGGGGTCCACCGTGATCGTTCGGTCGGAGACCCGGACCTCCACGCCCTCGTCGTCCTCGTCCCCGCCGGCGGTCTGAACCCGGACCGCGTTCCGGCTCCAGGTGGTGACGGTGATGTTCCCCTCGATTTTATCCAGCGACAGCCGCATCCCGGGGCGGACCGTCACCGTGGTGTCGGTCTGCTGCAGGACCAGGGCGGCCACCAGGCCGGCGATCGTCATCAACATTCGGCGTCTATCCTTTCAGCTCTGGGCGCTCGCCAGCTGGGCGGCGCGGCGGAGTAGTTGCAGTTTACGCAGACGGGTCTCGGCCAGATGGCCGTTGAGATAAACGTTGGCGGGATCCGAGGCCACCGCCCGCTGCGCGTCCGTGATGGCCCGGTCGATGCGACCCAGGTTCTCTTCCAGGACCCGTACCGTCAGGGTATCGAGACGACCCCGGCCCTGCTCCAACACCCGCCGGAGTTCGCTTACGGCGGAGTCGTAGGCCACCGGGGCCGACCCTCCGAGTGCAACCGGGCGCACCGTCGGGGCAGCCGTCACCGCTCCCTCGACCACCTGCTTCGGAGGCGCTGCCCTGTGGGTCCGGGCGAGCCAGACCGCGGTACCCGCCGAGACCATCATCAGTGCCATCGCTGCGGCGGCGAGTTGGGGCGCCGAGAAAGAAAACCGACGGCCTTTCCTTCCGGTGCCGATCGGGGTGATCTCACTGCCGATCAGCGCCGCAATCGCGGGCCAGTGGTCGGCAGCCAGCGGCCGGTCATCCAGCGCGTGAGCCCGCGCCACCACCCGGCGCAGATCGGCCAATGTGGCGGAACACTCGTCGCACTCTCCGAGATGAGCCTCCAGGGTCGCTCGCTCCTCGACGGAAAGCTCCCCGTCGAGATAGTCTGAAAGGCGGTCGGTCCAATGGTCGGTCATGTTGTTGTCCTGTTCGTGGTATTCCGGCTGCCGCTTTGGTATGGGCTATGGGCTATGGGCTATGGGCTATGAGCTGTGAGTTATTCATCGCCCCCGCCCTGATGCTTCCGGCCCCCAGTTCATAGCCTATAGCCCATAACCGTAGGCCCATAGCCCATAGCCCTATCGATCCAGACATTTCCTCAACGCCATCCGCGCGTGGTGCAGCTGTGATTTCGAAGTGCCGGCGGTGATCCCGAGCATCCCGGCGATCTCCTCGTGCTTGTAGCCCTCGACGTCGTGCAGGACGAAGACCTGCCGCGCACCATTGGGCAATTCGAGCATGGCGGACTCGAAATCAAGGCGGAACTCCCTGCCCGGATGCCGGGCGGCCATTCGCTCGAATGCATCCTCGCCGTCCTCATAGCGTTTCCGCTCCAGTCCCAGCGCGCTCCGCTTGGCGAGGATCAGGTTCACCGCAAGGCGGTGGAGCCAGGTACCAAAGGCCGCCTCACCGCGGAAGGTCGAGAGTTTCTGCCAGGCGCGCACGAAGACCGCCTGGGTCAGGTCGTCCACGGCGTCACCCCCTACCATGCGGCGGGCTATGTTGTGCACCCGAGTGACGTGGCGTCGGTAGAGGCGCTCAAAGGCGTGGGCATCGCCGGTTGCGGCCAGTGCCGCGTCGACCGCGTCCGCGTCGGCGGGCACCGTGTCCAGATCCTGATTCAGTGGCTCAACCCCGGGGTCTGTGGTCCACATGCACCGAGTATGACAGGCTCGGCAGGCAGAAGGTTGGGAAACTCGCGAGGTGTGATCTCCCCCAGGAGGGAGAGCCGGCTGCACAGATATTAAAGGTAGGACCGCGCCGGGGATACCGCTGTCCTCCGGCCATGACCTAACTGACCACGAGCCAGACACTTGAACACGGCCAACCGGTCGGGGCACGGCACCGGTTCACTCCCCACCCTCCCCCCGAATTCTCCCCCTCGCGACACCCGATCCTTCCATCACTCAAGAACCTGCCCCGAGTGTCCGATGACTGGTAAGTGGAAGGGGTTCGCCACCGCCTCCGGTGGATCGCCCACCAGCGTCGTCGTCGCGCCGAACCGCACCCCAACCGGCGGGTCCGGTGGCAGGCGCTGGACCAACTCGAGCCGCCGAGCCGTGAGAGAGCCCAGTCCCGAGCGCGGGTGTGGATCCGCCGACAGTGCCGCACCTCTCGAGGGGGGGTCGCCCGCCTCCGAGGCGGAGTGCGGCCACCGGCTACGACAACTGCTCGAGATTCTGCCCACGGCGGCCGTGTACCGCCACGGCGATGCCCTCACCTGCAATCGCGCGGCTGAACAGCTGACCGGTTATCCGGTCGGAGAAATCAGCACCGTGGAGGGCTGGTTCAAGGCCCTGTTCGGTGATTTTGCCGAAGTCGTCCGCGCCTGCTACGAGACCGACCGCCTGGCCGCGACCCCGACCTGCCGTACCCTCCCCCTTACCCGTAAGGATGGGAAGGTTCGGTTCGTCGACTTCTCCACGAGCGGAACGGCCCACGACGAGCTCTGGCTCCTCCACGACATCAGCGGCCACAAGCACTCGATCACAGCACCGGCGGGAGGAGGACTCTCGGCGCAGACCGACACCGACCGGGGCCAGCTGGAATGGTTCCGCGCGCTGGACCTCTCCCAGGACCTGTTCTGCCTTGCCGGCTTCGACGGGTATTTCAAACAGCTCAAGGGCCGTTGGGAAGCGACCCTCGGTTTCCCCGAGAGCGAGCTCCTCCAGGCGCCGTTCGTCACCTTCGTACACCCCGATGACCGCGAGGCCACCCTGTCCGAGCTCAGGGGACTGGGGCAGGGCCGAGACACGGTCGGTTTCGAGAACCGCTACCGCCGCCAGGACGATTCCTACCGCTGGCTTCACTGGAACGCCACGGCAGTGCCGGAAAGCAACCTCATCTACGCCGTGGCGCGTGACATCACCGAGAGCAAGGAAGCGGACCAGCTGCTCCGCGAGAGTGAGGCGCGCTACCGTACGCTTTCGACCCATGCGCCGGTGGGAATTTTCGAGACCGACGCGGCGGGAGGGTGGTTCTTCCTCAACCAGCGGTGCATGAGCATTACCGGCCTCACTCCCGAGTCGAGCGTGGGCACGGGGTGGGCCGACAACCTGCATCCCGACGATCGGGACCCGGTCCGGGCGGAATGGCAGGCGGCGCTGGTCGAGGGCAGAGAGTTCGTGGTGGAGTGCCGCTTCCTGCCACCGGGAGAACCGCAGCGCTGGGTGTCCAGCAACGCAGTCGCCGTGAGGAATCCGCTGGGAGACATCACGGGATACATCGGCACGCTCACCGACATCACCGAGCGCAAACGGCAGGAGGAGGAGCTGCTTCGCTACGCACAGGATGTGGAGGAATCCCGACAGCGAGTCGAGGAGCAGGCCTCCCTTCTGGCCGATCAATCGGAGGCGCTGGCGGCCGCGCGAGACGCCGCCCTCGAGTCCGCCCGGTTCAAGACCACCTTCCTGGCGACTATGAGTCATGAGATCCGGACCCCGATGAACGGAGTCATCAGCATGACCGGCCTCCTTCTCGATACCGATCTCACCGCGGAACAACGGGGATACGCCGAAACGGTGCGTTCGTGCGGCGAAGCCCTCCTGACCCTCATCAACGACATTCTCGATTTCTCCAAAATCGAAGCCGGCAAGATGAGCCTGGAGGTGATCGACTTCGAGGTGAGAACCATGGTCGAGGACGTTCTCGAATTGCTGGCCGAGAGCACCCACTCGCGGGGCCTGGATCTGACGGCGCTGGTCTCTCCCGACGTCCCCGACATGGTGGGCGGCGATCCGGGACGCCTCCGGCAGATCCTGACCAACCTCGTGGGCAACGCCCTCAAGTTCACGGAGGAGGGCGAGGTGATCGTGCGGGTGAGTGTGGTCGAGGCCGACCAGTCCACCGCGACGCTCCGCTTCGAGGTCACCGACACTGGTATCGGCATCAGCGCCGAAGCGCAGGCCCGACTGTTCCAGGCCTTTTCCCAAGCCGACGGTTCCACCACCCGAAAGTTCGGCGGAACTGGCCTGGGCCTCGCCATCTCCAAACAGCTGGCAGAACTCATGGGAGGCACCATCGGGGTGGTAAGTGCCCCCGGCCGCGGGAGCACCTTCTGGTATACGGTCCGCCTCGACCGCAAGGCCTCGCCGACGGGTACTTCTGGACGGTTCCGCCCCGAGCTGGTGGGGATCCGGGCATTGGCGGTGGACGACCTCTGCACCAGCCGCCTGATGTTGGCCACGGAGTTGGGGTCGTGGGGCATGGTGGTGGATACAGCCGAGAGCGGAGATCGGGCGCTGGAGATGATGCGCGTGGCATCCCAGGCAGGCCGTCCCTACCGTCTCGCCTTGGTTGATTACCTGATGCCCGGATTGGAGAGCATGGAGCTGGCCCGACAGGTC
>JBGPJS010000024.1:0-16841 GCA_041485505.1 Gemmatimonadota bacterium
CTGAAGGGCGTTCTCTACGCCGAGCCGGCAGCGGGCGGCACGTCGGACATGCGGCGCACGTACGGCACGGCGCTCACCGTCCTGCTGGTGGTCGTCGTCGTGGTCCTGCTGATCGCCTGCGCCAACGTGGCCAATCTGCAGCTCGCCCGCGCGGCCTCGCGCCGCCGCGAGATGTCGCTCCGAGCGGCCCTAGGCGCCGGCCGATCACGCCTGGTCCGCCAGCTGCTCACCGAGAGCCTGGTGCTCTCGGTCATGGGTGGTCTGGCGGGGATCGGGTTTGCCTACTGGGCGATCAAAGGGCTGGTGGCCGCTGTCCCCGGTGGACTCCCGGCCTTCGGCGAGATCGGGCTCGACCGAACCGTACTGCTCTTCTCCGCGGTCATCACCATTGCGTCGGGGCTCCTCTTCGGGGCGGCCCCGGCACGCCAGGCCGGCCGGGTGGATCTCAACGAGGCGCTGACGATGCGTTCGGGAGATGGTGCGGCGGCAGGCCGCTTCGATATTCGCAACGGCTTCGTGGCCGTTCAACTCACGCTCTGCATTGTGCTGCTGGTTGGTGCCGGGCTGCTTACCCGGAGCCTGATCGCGCTGCAGCGGACCGATCCCGGGTTCGAGCCGGAAAATCTTCTCACTGCGGAGTTCCGCCTCCCGGCCACCAAGTATCGCAGTCCCGAGCAGATCATCGAGTTCATGTCGCGGGCGATCGCGGAAGTGCGGACCGTGCAGGGTATCCGCTCGGCGGCATTGGTACGATCCGTCCCGCTCAGTGGAAACTGGGGACGCACGACCTACTTGGTGGACGGCCAGGCGGACCCGGGCGAGGGCTTGGCACCGGTGACGCAGCAGAACACGGTGAGCGATGGCTTCTTCCGGACCATGGAAATGCCCATCGTCGAAGGGCGCGACTTCGATTCCCATGACGGCGCCGAGTCCCCGCAGGTCGCCATTGTGAACCGGGAGATGGCCCGGCGGGCCTGGCCCGGACAGTCATCTCCGGGAAAGCGGCTCAAGCTCATCGGACCGCCTGATGTCTGGGTGACGGTGGTGGGAATGGTCGGTGATCTGAAGCAGCTCACGCTCACCGAGCCGTCCACCCCGCAGGTCTATCAGCCGATGGCGCAGACGCCGGGGATTTTCAGCAGCGTGGTGGCCCGGACCACCGGCGACCCGATGGCGCTCGGCAACCAGCTCCGCGCCGCTATCTGGTCGGTGGATCCCGATCAGCCGGTGTGGAAGGTGCGGTCAATGGAGTCTCTGGTCAGCAGAGACGTTTCGCCGGCCAGGTTCACGATGGCGCTGACCGGCGCCTTTGCGTTGCTGGCCCTCGTGCTCGCGGCCGTCGGTGTCTACGGCGTCATGTCCTATGCGGTGGTCCAGCGCACTCGTGAGGTCGGCATCCGGATGGCGCTCGGCGCCCAGCGGATTCAGGTCTTGCGTCTGGTCCTTGGGCGTGGCATGCGGGTCGTGGCCGTGGCGACGGTCCTGGGGGTTCTGGTGTCGCTCGCCGCCGCCCGGCTGCTCGAGAGTCAGCTCTTCGGCGTGACGGCCACCGATCCGGTCACCTTTGCCCTGGTTCCACTGGTGCTTGCCTCGGTGGCACTACTGGCCTGCTATTTGCCCGCGCGGCGCGCGGCCCGGGTGGACCCGATGGTCGCGCTCCGGAGTGAGTGACGTCGGCGCCGCCACCCGGCGCAACCTTCGCGGGTCGACCGGTGTCAGACTCTGTCAAATCCGTCCCACTCCAGGAGACAACGATGCACCCGCGCCCGATTCTGGCCCTGCTGGGCCTGACCGTCCTGGCCTTGGGCAAAGCCTCCCATCTCCCCGCCCAGACCGACGATGACCGCTGGCTCCGCGAGTGCCGGCGTGACCACTATGGCTCCGATGACCGGGAGCAGTACTGCGAGGTCCGGCACACCGGGTTCAAACCCAACAGCGGAGCGCTGACCATCGACCCGGACGAGAACGGCGGTGTGGAGATCACAGCATGGGATCGGGACTCGGTCGCTGTCACGGCCCGGATTCAATCGGGCGCCAGGACCGAGGACGACGCCCGCGACCTCGCTCACCAGGTGAAGATCGAGGCCGCCGGTTCGACCGTGCGGATTCTGGGCCCCTCCTCAGGCCGACATCAGCACTGGGGAGCGAGCCTGGTGCTGATGGTGCCGCGGAAGATCGGGCTCCGTGCCGAGACGGCGAACGGCCCGCTTTCGGTGGAGGGGGTGTCCGGGACGATGGAACTGAGCAGCCAGAACGGCCCACTGTCGCTCCGTCAAATCGGTGGCGATGTGCGGGCCCGGGTGGAGAATGGTCCCCTGGCTGTGACGTTGGGCGGCACCAGTTGGGAGGGAAAGGGACTCGACGCCGAGTCGGTGAATGGTCCAGTCGAGCTTCGGCTGCCTGAGGGCTACAACGCCGAGCTCGAGACCGGGACCGTCAACGGCCCCATGACACTCGGCATGCCACTCACGGTGACCTTGAGCGGCAGGGTCCGCGACCGGATCCACACCACCCTGGGCAAAGGTGGGGCGCCGGTCCGAGTGGTGACGACCAACGGGCCCATCACGATCCAGAAGGCGCGGGACTGAGCCGGAAAGCTGCCGCCGCCACAGTCACAGCTGGAGCTCCCAGGTCTGCCCCACGAGGTTCTTGCCGAACTTGTCGTGGGGCTCTTCATGCACCAGGCGGTAGCCTTCCTGCTGATAGATGCGCCGGGCCGCATGGAGCAAGCTGTTGGTCCAGAGCGTGATTTTCCGGTAGCCTGCCTGACGCGCAAACCGGGTGCACTCCCTCACCAGGCGCTTGCCGATACCGAGCCCCCGCGCCGAGGGCTCCACTAGGAGGAGCCGCAACCGGGCGACCGTCCTGCTCTGGCTGACCAGGAACACGGAGCCGACGATCTCAGCGTCCCGCTTGGCGATCCAGCAGCGCTCCCGCTTGGGGTCGTACTGCTGGATGAACTCGGCCACGATGCCGGCGACCAGGGCCTCGAACCGCTCATCCCAGCCGTATTCGTGGTGGTAGAGCACGCCATGACGGTGGACCACCCAGCCCATGTCCCCGGGCTGGTGGGGTCGGAGGAGATACGGCGCTTTGGCGACCTCCTCGCGCTCGGGTCGGTCGCCCAGCAGCAGTGCCACGGCGTCCATGGCGGCCAGCAGCCGGTGCTGCTCGGCGGAGGAGAGATGGCGGATCAGGGCTCCAATCTCCTGGTGGGAGCGAGCGTCTAATCCGGCGAAGGCCTTTGCCCCTGCGGCGGTCAACCGGAGCAACGTCTGTCGGCCGTCCGCCTCCGAGGGTTTGCTGGCAATGAGGCCGCGTTTCCTGAAGTTTCGCAGCAGGCGGCTGAGATATCCCGGGTCCAGTCCCAGCACTTGGCCGAGCTCGCTGGCCGTGGGCTCGGCGCGATGGGCCAGCTCGTAGAGCAGTCGCACTTCGGTGAGCGAGAAGGGGCTCCTGAGAAGCCCTTGGTTGAGCAGGCCGATCTGCCGGGTGTAGAATCGATTGAAACGCCTCACCCTTTCCACTCGCTGGGCCAGACCGGTACCGCTTGTCACGTCGCCTCCCCGAAGCACGATTGTCCCGGACACGGATGTAGGTGCCAATGTCAACCATTTAGTTGCCTCTGTCAAGTAATGGCCGGCTCCGGGCGCACCCCGGCGGGAGTCCACACCCGTGCTCAGGACGCCGCGGCCAGCCAGGCCCGGAGACGGGAGCCGTAGTACCGGCTGGAGATCAGCCTGGTCCCTCCCCGCAGCACCACGGCGTAGCTTCCCTTGCCATAGGGCTCGAGCGCGGCGATCGCGCGGCCACAGACCAGCAGGGATCGCCGGATCCGCAGGAAACGCTCCGGGCCCAGCCGGCCCTCCAGGCGATCCATGGTCTGCCGGAGGAGATGGACCTTGGGGCCGGCGTGAAGCTTCACGTAGTTGCCGGCGGCCTCGATCCAGTCGATCTCACCCACGGCCACGAAGACGATGCGCCCTTCCTCTCGGACAGCCAGTCGCTCCAGCGGGATCCGCCGGGCGCCCGGAACGTCCGGTCGTTGGCCGGCCTGGAGCAGGGCATCCAGCCGACTCTCGACACCCGCGGAACCGGGCGCGGAAGCGCGGGTGAACGCTTCCTGAAACCGGTTGGGGTCGATCGGTTTGAGCAGATAGTCCAGTGCATGCACCTCGAACACCCGGACCGCGTATTGGTCGTAGGCCGTGACGAAGACCACCGGTGGCATGGAGTCGGCGCCGAGCTGCTCGATCACGTCAAAGCCCGAGGGCCCCGGCATCTGCACGTCGAGAAAGACCAGATCGGGCGCGCGTTCGGCGATCACCTCCACCGCCTCCTCCCCGTTGGCGCACTCATCGATCACCTCCACGCCGGGCTGCTGTTCGAGCAGCCGGCGGAGCCCCAACCGGGCGAGCGGCTCGTCGTCGACGATCAGGACCCGCATCAGGATGCTCCAGTGCGATAGGGGATGTCGATCATCACCACCGCGCCGCCATCGGGCTGCGGCCGAAACTCGAAGGCATGCCGGCGGGGATACAGCCGTGCCAGCCGGGCTCGGGTATTGGCGAATCCGATCCCCTCTCCGCGGGGCTCCGTCCCGGTCTCGAGCAGCCCTCCGGGTCCGGTGTCTTCCACTTCCAGGCGCAGGTGGTCGTCGAGCTGGTTGGCTCGAATCGAGATGGTCCCGCCGGCCGGATTGCGGTCGAGGCCGTGCCGGAAGGCGTTCTCCACGATCGGTTGCAGCAGCAGCGTCGGGATGAGGGCACGGTGGAGCCCCGGCGCAACCGCCAGTTCCACCCGGACCCGGTCGGCGTGACGCATCCGCTGAATGGCCAGATACCGGTCGAGCAGCGCCAGCTCGTCCGTCAGCGAGACTTCCTGGAAGCCTCGCCGCTCAAGCGTCGCTCGGAGCAGATCGCTCAGATGCAGGAGCATGCGCTGGGCCTGGGCCGGTGCCTCGCCGATGAGCACCCCGATGGCGTTCAGGGTATTGAAGAGGAAGTGCGGCTCGAGCTGACTCCGCAGGGTATCGAGTTGGGCCTGGGCCACTTGATCCTCCAGCCGCGCGGCCTCGGCTCGATAACTGAAGGCGAGCGCGATGCCTACGATGATCCAGTAGTACAGGTATCCGGCGAAGGTGCCCCAGACGATCCCTGATTTCCGAAGCGCGAACCAATGGGCCGCCTCGTCGGGGGTCACGAAACCGAGCGGGCGTCCGATCAGCAGGTGGTTGCCATAGGAGGCCAGGATCTGCAACGGACCGATGACCAGCATGAGGGCCAAGTGCCGGGCGACCGTCTCGGCGGCGCGGCCACGCTCGAACCGATGCCGGCGGGTCCAGGCCAGGATGACGGGGGCAAAGCCGGCCCACGTGAGCCAGTAGATCAGTTCGTGAAAGACATCCCACTGCCAGTCGATCGCGGCGCCACGGGAGACCCGCACCACGACGTTCTGGGCGCTGAAGAACAGTGCGACCAGGAAGAAGCTGCCCACGAGCGTCGCGAAGGATCCGGTACGCGGCCGAATCGCGGACGGGTCGGCGAGAGTCGGGGCAAGGGAGGCGTCCGGCATGCCGGGATCATGCAGGATAGCGGTAGAATCGGCAACGGGGCAGTTCCGGCCCGGCGTCGCCGGTCCCATCCATCACGGAATCAGGACCGGTCGTCCCGGTTCGGGGGTCGAAGCCCCCGGAATCGTTGCCGGTGGATTGGGCAACGGTACTATACGATCAAAGCGACGCGATGTCCGTGCCCGCCGCCGAACCACGCTGGTGGGATCGAAGGCAGCGGTTCTTCGCCCCTGGCCGGGATTCTTCGGCCCCCCGTCCACCAAAGCCAAGGCGTGACGATGAGACTCAACCTGATGCTGGTAACGTTCGCGGTACTGTCCCTGGCCGGGCCAGCTGCCGCTCAGTCCGCGGCCGATTCCGCGGGCATCCGGGCGACGGCCCTCGACTACATCGAGGGGTGGTATCAAGGGAACCCGGACCGGATGGAGCACGCGTTGCACCCGGATCTGGCCAAGCGGCTGGTGCTGACGGACTCCGCGACCGGGCAGAGTCGGCTCAGCCACATGGGCGCCCTGCAACTGGTTCAGGGAACCCGGCGGGGCGGTGGGAAGAACACGCCCAAAGCAGAGCAACGCACCGACGTGACCATCCTGGACATTTTTCGCAACGCCGCCAGCGTGAGGATCGATGCCGGCACTTGGGTGGACTACCTGCACCTGGCCCGGTGGAACGGGCAATGGGTGATCATCAATGTGCTGTGGGAGCTCCGACCCAAACGGGGATGAAGGTCGGACCGGCTGAATGATCACTCGGCGGTTCGGGGCTCTGCTCCTCTGGGTGGGCGGCGTGCTGGCGGTCGCTCCGCTTGAGCTGACTGGCGCGCCGACCTGCCCGCAAGTACCGGGAGAGACCGTTGATTTCTCCGCGATCGACGCCCTTTTCGTCGACCTGGCGCGCGATCCTCACGGTGATCTCAAGGGCGTCATCATCACGCGTCACGGGTGCACTCTGGCGGAGCGCTACTTCAACGGCGACGACTCGGCTTCACTCCATGACATACGGTCCGCTACCAAGAGCATCACCTCAACCCTGGTCGGCATCGCGATTCAGCAGGGTCTCGTCGCTGGCATGGATGAGCCCCTCGCCCAAGTGTTGCCAGCCGGCATGCCGCCCTCGCAACGGAGGATCCGCCTCCGCGATGTGCTCACCATGCGATCCGGCCTCGACGCTGATGATCGGGACTCGCTGGCCCCGGGGAATGAGGATCGGTTGGACCGGAGCCCGGACTGGATGGCATTCGCCTACTCGGTGCCGATGAAGCGGCCTCCGGGTGATCGTTATGTCTACTCTTCGCTCAATGCGTTTCTGGCCGGGGCCGTGGTGGAGTACTCGTCAGGTGTCTCGCTGGAGGTCTTCGCGAGGCGGTATCTCTTTGGTCCCATCGGCATCCATCGTCTTCAGTGGCGACGGGGTCCGCGGGGCGAGGGCGTCGGGCAAGGCAATCTCTCGATTACCGTGCGCGACATGGCGATGGTCGGAGAACTCTTCCGGCGCGGCGGACGGGCCCACGGCCGCCAGATCGTGGACAGCGCTTGGGTCGGCGAGGCTCTGGCGCCTCGGGTCTACATCGGCGATGTGGACCGGTATGCGGACGCCTACGGGTACATGTGGTACACCAAGCGTTACCAGCGGAGCGGTCGATCGATCGTCGTCCACTTCGCCTCGGGCAATGGCGGCAATAAGATCTACCTGGTTCCCGCGTACGATCTCGTCGTTGCCATCACCTCCGGCGCCTACGGACGGGCTTACGGCCAGGAGCGTTCCGAGCGGATTCTTCTACGAATTCTCGATGCCGTCGATGAGGGCGGCCAGGAATGATGGCTCATTCAGCTCCGCCCCGAATCTAAGCACCGCCGAAACCAGCGCATCGAAGTCCTCCCGCCGGCTTCGGTGATTGACGATGGCGACCCGGAGCGCGTAGCGCCCGCCGAGCACGGTTCCGGAGGGTACCGCGATGCCGGATTCCTGAATCCGGAGCAGCAGTTCCTGATTGATCCAATTCAGGGTTTCCTCGGAGAGACTGTCCGGGGCATACCGAAAGCAAACCACGTTAAGCGGGACCGGCGCGAGCAACTCCAGATCGGGGTGCTTTTCGATGAGCTCCGCCAGGTAGCGGGCCTGGGCCACGTTCTGCGCGATCAACCGCCCGAACGCCCGGACCCCGTGCGCCTTGAGTGACATCCACACCTTGAGCGCCTTGAAGCTCCGGGTCAGCTCGACGCCGCGGTCCGCGAAGACATGGCCACCCGCATTGACCCCTCGGCTGGTACTCGCGAGATAACTCGGCGTCACGGCGAACGTCGCGCGATGCGCCTCGGCGTCCCGCACCAGAGTGCAGGCCACCTCGAAGGGGAGATACATCCACTTGTGAAGGTCGAAGGCGAGGGAGTCGGCCCGCTCCATACCGCGCACCAGCGTCGCATGCTCGGGGGAGAGCCGGGCCAGCGCCCCGAAGGCGCCATCGACATGGAACCAGAGCTGCTCTTCCCGGCAGAGATCGGCCAGCCCCTCGAGGTCATCGATGGCGCCGGTGTTCACGGTGCCCGCGCTGCCGACCACACAGAACGGCCGGCAGCCGTCACGCCGGTCGGCCGAGATCGCTCCCCGGAGTTGTTCCAGGTCCAGGTGATAGGCGTGGTCGACCGGAATACGGCGCAGCGCCGCATGCCCCAGACCGAGCAGCTCCGCCGCTTTCTGAACCCAGCCGTGGGTCTCGGTGGAGCAATAGACCGTGAGCCGGGGCGTATCGAGGCCCTGCAGACCCCGGGCGCGGACATCGAAACCCGCCCTCGCGTTCCGGGCCACCGTTAGACCGATGATGTTCGCCATGCTGCCGCCACTAAGGAGGATCCCGCTGGTGCCCTCGGGCATGCCCATCAGCTGGCGAAGCCAATCCAGCACCTGCAGCTCGACCAGCGCCGGGGCCTGATTGAAGCCCGCCAGGTGGGCATTCATTCCCGCCGCGAGCATTTCGGCCAGCATGGCGAGCGGGGTGCCGGTGCCTTGTACCCAGCCCCAGAATCGCGGGTGTAGATTGCCGACGGGGTAGGGGAGGACCCGCTCGGCGAATTCGCGATAGACCTGCTCCGCCCCCTCGGGCTCCAGCGGCAGCGGTCCCTCGAAGGAGGCTCGCACCTCCGGGGGCATCGCTTGCCAGGCCGGTTGGGTCCGCAGCGAGGCGAGGTGGTCAATCATGTCATCCAGCATCCGGTGGCCCAGAGTGCGGAACTTGTTCCAGTCGGCGGGGTCGAGCGTTTCCTCGAGGACCCCGAAGTCGGGGATGACGGTCTCGGTCAAGCTCATTTGAACAACTCCGAAAGACTGGGCGATTACATGTGGGTGCCGCTCTGTGCCTATGCATTCTTAGCGGGGCCTGCCGGCGGGCGCTATCCGGTTCCGGTCCGGAAACTCCGGTCCGGAGTTGATTGACGGGCCGCAGAATGGCAACTTACTCGGGTCACCGCCGGGGCGTCCCCCCCCCCGCGACGGAAGGGAAGGAGCGGTATGGATGCCTTTCGCTGAGCGTGTCGGTCTGCAGCCCGTTGTGGTTTTCGCCGTTCTAGCGCTGGGAGCTTGCGGCGGGGCCAAGCCCGAGGTAGCTCCTTCGCCCGTCGTGGTCGCCACGCCGGCTCCGCCCCCGCCGGTCGTGATCACGGACACCGTGACCGTCAAAGATACCGCGCTGGAAGCACGCACCTCCCGACTCGAGTTACAGGTCTTGGAAAAGGACGCCCAGATCGAGGAGCTGCAGAACCGGCTTGACGATGCCCGGCGAGAGGTCGTCAGGACCATGGCTAGGCTCCAGACCTTTGCTACCCGAGCGGAGGCGGCCTCCGGGATGGCCGAGGCGGAGGTCTCGGCGCAGTCCCTCAAGGCCGCCGCAGGCCGCCAGTCGGTTCCCGAACTGGCCCAGGTGAGCGATCTGCTGCGGCAGAGCACGGAGGAGTTCAACAAAGAGGATTACGGGGGCGCGCTCTATCTTGCCACTACGGCCAAGGCGACGGCGGAGAGAGGCAGGGCGCGGCTCAGCGGGCTCGATCGGGGATCGCTACGGCCGGGCGAGGTGGTGTTTGCGGGGCCGATCCGTCTGCAGGTGGTAAGCCGGTGCAACGTGCGGGAGGGCCCCGGCACCGGGTACAAGATCCTGTTCACGCTGGAGACAGGCACGCTGGTGACCGGCGCTTCCGCCGTCGACACCTGGATGCGGGTGTCGGACGAAAACCGCCGGAGCGGCTGGGTCTCCCGCGCCCTGGTCGGAAAACGGAAGTAGCGGACTGCCCCGGTGCGGGGCAGAGGATCACATCGGACCCCGCATTTCCCTCGAACGCCGCCGGGCCGGGGGCCGGACCACGCGGTCCCTGCCCTCGCGCTTGGCCCGGTACAAGGCCGCATCCGCGCTCGCGATTACCGCCTCCGGGGTCTCGCCATACTCCGGGAACTCCGCTACACCGATACTCAGTGTGATCTTGTCGCCCGCGAACTCCTCGGTAGCCAGCCTGGCCCGAAGCCGCTCCGCCGCGTCGACCCCGCCATCGAGCGTGGTCTCCGGCAGCATGACCAGAAATTCCTCCCCTCCATACCGCGCCGCGCAGTCCACGTCCCGGGTGCTCTCCCGCAGGATGGCGGCCATCCGGATCAGCACCTCGTCACCGGCCAGATGGCCGTGGGTGTCGTTGTATTTCTTGAAGTGGTCTACATCCACCATGAGAACGGCGAAGCCGTGCTTGGCGCGCCGGGCGCGGCTGACCTCAGTGGCGAGTCGCTCCATGAGGTGCCGGCGGTTGTAGAGCCCGGTAAGCCCGTCGGTGATCGAGAGCCGCTCCAGCTCCTGTCGTCCCTCCCGCAGGCGGCGGACCATCTCGTTGAAAACGCTCGTCAGGTAGCCGACCTCACCGCCTCCGACCACGGGCAAATCCACCGCGAGATCGCCGGCCGCGACCTTCCCGGCGCCCTCGGTCAGGCGATCGAGCGGGCGCACAATGTACAGGCCCAGGAAGTACGCGATCAGCCCGACGCCGACGAGCAGACTCATCACGATCAGTACAGTGGCGTTGCGCAGCCGTCTCACTTGCCGATAGGCCTCCTCCTGGGGGATCTCCGCCACCACCGCCCACCTCAGTTTGGGCACGGTCTTGAGGGCCCCGACGACGTTCTGTCGCGCGTAGCTCCAGTAGGGGAGGGGCATTCCTTCATGACTGAGCAGGTTCTTGGTCGTGTTCAGAGGGAGGTAGAGCTGCATCAACGCCCGGGTACCGGAACTGGAACTGGTGATCAACCGGCCGTTCTGCGGCATGATCAGATAGACCCGGCCCGAGTCGCCAGGGGAGAAACGCCGGAGAATGCTGTCGACGCCGCGGAGACTGAGTTTCGCGGTGAACGCGCCCAGTATGTTGTTGTTGGCCAGTCTGATCGGCACCGCGGCGACCATGATCGCCCCGCCGAGCCCCTGGTCCCAGTAGGGCAGCCCGAGGACCGGGTGGTCCCCCTGAATATCGCGCTCCCAGTCCGGGGGCAGGTGGACCGGGCGGGACTGGCCGGCGCTGGAGCCTACGACGCGGCCTTGCCGGTCCACTACCATCAGTTCCTCGTAATCGCTGATCCGCCCCTTGACCGAGTTGAGGTACCCGTTCAGGTGGCCCAGCACCGGGGCGGAAGCGGTCGCTCCGGCCGGCAGGTGCTCGAGGTTGTCGGAAACTTCAGGGGAGCTGGCGAAGACATTCAGGTCGTGGAGCCGGTCCTCCACCCAGAGATCCAGCTCCCGGGCGCTCTGGGAACTGACGCTCTGCAGCTCCTGAGCGATCTTCTGGTTCAGGGACAGTCTATTTTGGGTATAGGAGAGCCAGCCGGTGCTGAGCGAGGGGATCAGCGTCGCGAGCAGGGCAAAGGCGAGGAGCTTACTCCTGATGCTCTCCAGGCGGAGGGCTCGCAGGGACTTCGATATGGTCGGTGCCCAGGACCTCAAGTACGGACTCCTCAAGCGGATCTCGCAAGATCCACTTCTCCCGGCTGACCGCAAGAGGCGTCACGCTGGACCTGGAGCAGAGGGCCGGAACCGTCATCCCGAGAGAGGCGAGGGATCCACTCACCAACCTGGTGGGTAGATCCCTCCCTCAGCCCATCGTGACGACCCTGATCCCGTGGCCCCCGATGGGCTACCTGGTCCCCACCACCAGACTCTCGGGTTGCTGTTGGGGGATCACCGCGATCACCAGGTGCTCCAGCTGCTGGTTGGTTCGAAGCCTCAACCCACAGAGGTTGGCCACGAAGACATTGGGGTCGGATGGATGGGCGAGGACGTTGTAGAGTCCCGCACGCAGTCCCCGAAAGGCAAACCTTCCCCGAGCATCGGTCGTCGTGGTCCCCGCTGGCTCCCCTGCGGCGAAGCACCCACCCGGAGGTGGGGGTGGGGGTGGTGGCGGGGGAGTGGAATCCGGCGGAATCGAATCGACCGGCGGCGGCGGGGGCGGTGGTGTGATGATCGTGTCGCCATGGATAGAATCCATCAACGGTCCCATCCCTCCCGGGAGGGAGTCGCAGCAGGCGCCCGTGGTATCGGGGAAACTATCGACGATGTTCAACCGCTCGAGCGCGACGGTGACTCCGGCCAGGGGGATCGAGCCGCTGTCGGGTCCGCTCCGAAGGAGTAGCACTCGTCCCAAGAGGGCGCCGCTGCCTTCCCTCGGGCCCCGGCGGGAATTGGCCGCGAGTGGCCCCGCGTCGGCTCCGCCGCACCCGGCGAGCAGGACCAGCCCCATAGCGCCCACAGACCAGCCCATCCACTGTCTTTGCCTTCTCATACATCCTCCATACCGCGGGTAGGTGTCGATCTCCGAGGAGCCTCCAGCCAGAACAACCCCTCCAGGGCGCCGCTCGGTCACCTCTTGAGCCGTGAGGAGGCCGGGCCCGGGCGGGAGGTGTGGTAGCGCCCGGGGACTTCGTCCCCCATGTGCTCACCGGTGACCAAACGCTCCCACCTGGGGTTTACTCAGAGTGACCTCTACGGACGCGGAGATCGTCGCGCGCGTCCTCGCGGGCCAAGCCGAGGCCTATCGAGTGCTGGTGGACCGGTACCATGACCGGTTCGCCCGCCTTGCCATTCACCTGCTGGGTGACCGCGAGGATGCCGAAGAGGCCCTGCAGGACAGCTTCGTCCGGGCGTACCGCGCGCTGGGGCGCTACGAGGAGCGGGAGCGGTTCCCGTCCTGGTTCTGCCGGATCCTGGTGAATCGTTGCCGGACTGTCGGGGCCAAGCGGGGCCGCCGGTGGCGGCACGAAGCCGGGGATTCGGCCAAGCCGACATTCGCCGCGCCGGACGACGATCAGCTGGCCTGGCGCGAGGAGATCAACTGGGCCATGGCCCGGCTGGCGCATGACCAGCGGGAGGCCTTTCTCCTCAAACACCTGGAAGATCTAAGCTACGAGGAGATGGCCGAGCTGACCGGGGCGGGGATCTCGGCTCTCAAGATGCGGGTAAAGCGTGCGGGCGACCACCTCCGGGAGCTCTTGACCAATGGATCCAAGGGAAGCTGATCCGAAGGACCTGATCGAGCGGGTCACGGCCGAGCTGCGCCGGCCCCTGCCGCCCCAGCCCGAGCGGGTCGAGGCCGTGATGCGTCGGGTCGTTTCCGCGCGCCCAGCGCGGCGGTCCCCCTACTACTGGTCCGTTTTCGTCACCGGCGCCATCGCGGCCGGCCTCCTCTTCGCGGTGTTCGGGACCCGGGACAGGACGTCCGGCCCGCCGAAGCGGACCGGCGGGGTCGGTGCCACGGCCGGCGCGGTGACGGTTCGCTTCACGCTCGAACTGCCCCAGGCCAAGCGGGTGGCGGTGGTGGGCGACTTTAACGGCTGGGATTCCACCGGGACGGCGCTGGTGAAGTCGGCCCCGGGTGGCCGGTGGAGCGTCACGCTGGAGCTTCCACCCGGTAACTATCACTATCTCTTCCTGGTGGATGGCCGTCATTGGATGGCCGATCCCACAATGCCCCACGATCGCGACCCCGACTACGGGTCCGCCAATTCCATCATCACGGTGCTCTAGTGTCCCGGCCACTCGGTGTCGGGTGCAACCCCCCACTCCTTCTCTGCCTCTGGGTCCTCGCGGCGACGCCGGCCGCCGCGCAGTACCCTCAGTTGGACGGCCGCGTCGCCGATCATACCCGACAGGCCGCGCTGCCGCTTCTCGACTCGGCCCGGACCGCGGGGCTCCCACTCGATCCGATGGTCAACAAAGTGCTGGAGGGGGTGGCGAAGGGTGCGGACGATGGGAGAATTGTCACCGCACTCCGGGCCTTACTCGGCGCGCTGAAAGGTGCCCGGGAGGCCCTCGGGACCGACGCCACACCGGCCGAGCTGACCGCGGGGGCGATCGCCTTGCGTGCGGGTGCAACCACGGCCGCGCTGCGTCAACTCCGGGAGGCCCGCCGGGGCCAGCCGCTGGTGGTGCCGCTGTCGGTGCTCTCCGACCTGGTTGCCCGGGGGGTTCCCCCCGACACCGCCGCGGCGGTGATCCTCGAAGGCGCGCGCACCCGGAAATCGGACGGCGACTTCACCAGCCTCCGGCAACAGGTCGAAGACGACATTTCCCATGGGGTCTCACCCGGCACCGCTGCCATTCGTGAACACCGGGACGAACGAGTCCCCGACCGGGCCAACTCGCGCGGCGTGGATATCCATCGACCCTCGACCGGCCCGATGCGCCTCGAGACCTTCACCGGCTTCTCGAGCTGGACTCCCCATGACGGGCCGACGGTCTCGGCAGTCTCAGGTGGGGCTCAGCTGAATGGGGAGCAATGGAGTGCCATGGCCGAGAGCCGGTTCTGGTTAGGGTGGGAGGGGGCGGTCGACGTTGACGGTGGACTGGCGGGCTCATACCGGAAGCCGCTCGGCGGCCGGCTTGCCGTCGAATGGAAAGGCGATGCCGGTGCCTTCCGACCATCGTTTACTACGCCAAGTGCTCACCTCTTCGGGGCGGGCAATTTGCGGATGGATGGTGATCACCGCGGCTTCTGGGTCGGAGCAGGCGGGAGTCGCCTGCGGATGGAGTCGGCGTGGCAGACGGTAGCGGCGGCCTCGGCGGGCGTGTGGGTCGAGCGCGGTCCCCTGGCCGCCACTTTGTCCTTGACGTTCACACAGGTTCCGGAATTCTCGCGGGTCAGCCGGGGTGGCTTGGTACCGACCGGCGATACCTTGGGCACCTCCGTCGGGGGTGGCGAGCGAACGTCGATTACCTCGCCCAGCGGTTCCTTCCAGGATGTTGGCCTCAAGCTGCGGTGGGAACGCGGCAGCCTCCGGCTGGAGACCAACGCGGGACTCCGGTTTGGCGGCACCACCGTGGATGGAAAATCGTGGGGTACCGTCACCGGCGCCATTCAACTCACGCCCAACCTTGCACTCGTCGGCGTGGCCGGAAGCGAGCCGCGCGACCTGGCCCGTGGGGTGCCGGCGAAAGGACTCTTCTCGCTCGGCTTCCGGATGACCCCCCGGACCAGCCCGCGGCCGGTCCTGATGCCTGCGGCGGCAACGGTCCCACTGTTTGAGGTGGTCACTCTTTCCGATCAGATGCGCTGGCTGCAGGTCAGGATTGCGGCCGCCAGTCGGGTCGACCTGGCCGGCGACTTCACCCAGTGGCGGCCGATGAAACTGGCTCCCTTCGGTGTCGGGGTCTGGGGACTTGATCTCCAGATCCCGCCCGGGTCGTATCGCTGCAGTATCCGGGTGGATGGTGGCCGCTGGACCGCTCCGCCGGGGCTGGCCGGCATCAGCGATGAGTTCGGCGGTGAGGCGGGAATCGTTCAGTTCGATTGAGGGAGTAGAGGGACCAGGTTCGAGTCGGGCGGATGGTCACTCACGGAACGAGTTCACTGTCGGGCCCTGAGCGATTCCCTAACACCCGCCGCCAGCCCCCGAGAAGGTCCTAATCGGCGTCAGTTACGGCCCACCCAATAGGAGAACAGCCATGAAAGCGCTTCGCCGACCGGGACTGCTGCTGACCACCCTCCTGGCCGCCGCCTGCAGTGACCCGACCGGATTTCCCGCGCTGCGAGACGGGGCCGGGACTACCACGCTCCTCCAGACGTATTTCTCCGGTCTTCCTCAGGCCGCCCGCCTCACGGTGAGCACCCCAACGGGGTGGGATTCCGTTTGGATAGCGTTGCAAGGCACGGTGTCTCCCACCTCTCCCCCACCAGCCGTAGACTTCTCTACTCAGCTGGTACTGGTGGTCGCCCTCGGGACCAAGCGCACCGGGGGCTATGTGATCCATATCGACAGCCTGGCTGACACCGGAGGCACCCGGACCGTCTTCGTCACGACGCTTCAGCCGGGAGGGGGCTGTATTGTCACCGACGTCGAGACCGCCCCCGCCCATGCGGTTGTCGCCGACCGGGGACCGGCCACAATCGTCTTTCACGAGCGATCCTTGCAATACGACTGCCAATAGCGGTCCGGGGGGTGCGTTCTAAGTAGCGTTTGCAGGCGACAGCCACTCCGGGCACGTGGAGACGGGGCACCTCAGACCTTCACGGTGGACATGAGCCCGAAGGACATTCCCTGAGGGTCCTGCAGGATGGCCAGGACATCTCCATCCGGAAGTGCCTGGGGCGGAATCAGCACCCGGGCACCTAGACCCGCCGCCTTCTCCACGAACGCCTTGACGTCGCCCACCTGGATGAAGAGCTGCACGAAGCTCGGCGCCTCGGGGGGAGCTGGCCAAATCCCGCCATTAATCCCCTGCTCCGACCCGGTGTCCACCATCCGGTAGTTGAGCTGGTTGTTCTGATTGATCTCCCATCCGAAGAGTCCACCGTAGAAGCTGGCGGCCCGATCAGGGTATGGAGTGACGATCTGCCATTGCAATACCGGATGTCCCATGGCTGGCTCCGTTGGCCTGTTTGAGGGTGGTGAGGGGAAAGAGGTGAATCTCCAGACCATAGACATCGTCTCGCACCGGGTCGTTTTCCAGATACGCGAGCAGCTCCTGACGGAATCGCCCGATGCGCTGCAGCGCTCCGCCCAGGCGGGCGGTGCTGACGGCGATGGTCGTGGAGCTCGAGCCGTGGGGTCCTTGGGCAGTGGAATGGGATGCGCCGAGCCACCGGACTCGGGCCTGGGTGGCAAACTGCTGAATCGCGACCTGAGCGAACTCCGAAAGGTTGGTCACCGTGTCGCCGGAGAGGTCCACCCAGCGCCCGGGGCTTTCCATGACCAGGAGGCCGAGACGGACCAGCCGATCCACCGCGAGGGTGATCGCGTCGGGGGTCAGGTCGAGCAC
>JBGPJS010000025.1:0-16746 GCA_041485505.1 Gemmatimonadota bacterium
ATTGATGGGGTGTAGGGTGTAGGGTGTAGGGTGTAGGGTGTAGGGTGTAGGGTGTAGGACCAACAACCCGGCCCTACCTTCCTGTACCCGAGACCCTACACCCCACACCCTCTCACCAATTACCCATTGCCCACCACCACGACCCATGCGCGCATCCGAAGCAATGGTCTCGAGTCCCCACGTCGCCGTCGCCGGAGCCACCGCCAGCGAGGTGGCCATCATGTTCCGGAGCCGCGACATCTCGGTGGTGCCCGTGGTCGATGATCACCGGACCCGGAGCTTCCTCGGCGTGCTGAGCGATCGGGACTTGGTCACCCGCTGCCTGGCCGCGGGTTACGATCCGCTGCAGACCCGCGCCGATGAGCTGATGCGCACCACCACCTGCGTGGTGGGACCAGACCAGGAGCTGGATGGCTTCCAGCTCCACATGGACAACGATCCCGGCGAATCCCATCTCCGCCCCACCATCACCGTGGTGGATGCCGAGCGCCGGGTGGTCGGATTCATCAGTCACCCCGAAGAGATCAGCGGGATCCGGATCATCTGGGCCTGATGGCCGCGCCGAGACTCTTCACCGTCGCGGAGGCGGAACGGGCCGTCCCGCTGGTCCGCCGGGTGGTACGCGACCTCATGGCCGAGTACCCGGCGTGGCGCGAGGCGGTGTCCCGCTACGAGCTGATGACGGCCGGCACCCGCGCCGACTGGGCGGAATCGGCGGAGATGCAGCGCGCCCGCGAGGCGGTCACCGGGCACGCCGAGCGGATCAACGGGTTTCTCGGCGAGCTGGAACAGATCGGCTGTGTGTTCAAGGGATTCGATGCCGGGCTGGTGGACTTCTACTCCCTGCGCGAGGACCGGCTGGTCTTTCTCTGCTGGCGGGTGGACGAGGCCCGCATCACCCACTGGCACGAGATCGACGCCGGCTACACTGGGCGCCAGCCGCTCGACGAGCGGATACTCATGGAGACGCGATCATGACGCGACTCTGGCTGCTGCTGCACTTCCTGGGCTTCGCGATGTGGATGGGGGCCGGCTACTCCTCGATGGTCGCCGGAATCCGGGGTCGGCGAGAGGAGCGGAACATCCAGGGCGCGGTGGCCCGACTGCAGGCGGCGCTGGGCCGGTTGCTGATCGGTCCGGGGGCGCTGCTCACGCTGGTCTCCGGCGTGTTCCTCAGCCTGCGGATGGTCGGCAACAACGGCCCACCTTCGGTCTGGCTCATGGTCATGCAGGGGGCGGGTGTGATTGCCGCGGGGCTCACCCTGTTCGTGGTCCTGCCTACCGTATCCCGGCTGGCGCGGATCAATCCGGTGGGCGAGACGTCGGCTCTCTTCGATGCCCTCCGTCTACGGCACGCCGTGGTCGGGTCGATTTCGGGGACGCTGGGACTCATTGCCCTCTTGGCGGGGGTCATGAATCGGATTTGAGTTCCGAGTTCCGAGTTCCGGGTTCCGGGTTCCGGGTTCCGAGTTCCGAGCTCCCAGTTCCGAGTCCCAGCATGAGTTCCGAGATGGTGCCTGGACTGAATCGTCCGCGCTAGGAGCCCAGAGCTCGAGACGCTGCACCCGGAACCCGGAACTCGGAACTCGGAACTGGTTGTTGCTTCCCCGTCTTGCACACTCCCCTCACCGGACAGATCCCGCACCGCGCCACTCTCGCCGTACACACCGTCGCTCCCAGCTCCATCATCCCCTGATTGAAGGCCCAGGCGCTCTTGCCGCGGCGGCGGACCAGGCGACCGGCGATTTCCCAGATCCGGCGGTCCGACGCCTTTCCGAATGCCCGCGCAATCACCCGCGCAACATTGGTATCCACCGCGGGCTCGGCGCGTTCATAGGCGAAGGTCGCCACCGCGCCGGCGGTGTAGCGGCCGACGCCGGGGAGTTGCCGCAATGCTTCGGTCTCGGCGGGGATGATCCCCTCCCGCTCATCGACCACGATCCGGGCCAGGCGATGCAGATTGGCCGCCCTCCGGTAGTAGCCCAGTCCCTCCCAACTCTCCCGGACCGACCGCGCCGTCGCCCGAGCCAGATGATGAATGGTGGGATAGCGCTTCAGGAACTTCCCGTAGAACAGCTCCACCCGTGACACCTGGGTCTGCTGCAACATGAACTCGGAGACGAGGACCCGGTACGGATCCCGGGTCCGACGCCAGGGGAGGTCGCGAGCGTGGCGGCGGTACCAGCGGAGCAATCGCCGGCGAAACTCGCTGATGTCGTGGTCGCGAGGTGCCATGTTAGAAAATAGCCATAGGCCATAGGCCATAGGCCATAAGCCATAGGCTTTGGGCTTTGGGCCTAAGGCGGCCTAAGGCCTATGACTTGAGGTGTCAGGACTTGCGGCGCCGGGCTAATGGCTTAAGGCTTAAGGCTCCAATGTCTTCCCTCACCATGACTGTTCCCCGCCTAGTTGGGCGGTCCGTACTTCAAGGGGCCACCCATGTGGGGCGTCTCAGCCTGCTCTTGCTCGAGTTCCTGCGCGGACTCAAGGAGTGGCGGATCTGGCTGCCCCGGACCTTGACCGAGATGTGGAACGTCGGGGTCGGGAGCCTCGGCATCGTGCTGCTGGTGTCGGGGTTCGCGGGGGCGGTGACGGCGCTCCAGACCGGCTACCAGTTCACCGGCAACATCCCGTATTACGTGGTCGGCAGCCTGGTGGTGGAATCGGTGGTGCTGGAACTCGGTCCGGTATTGACCGGTCTCATCCTGGCGGGGCGGATCGGGGCGCGCTACGCGGCCGAGCTCGGCACCATGCGGGTCACCGAGCAGATCGATGCGTTGGAGAGTCTGGGTCGCTCGCCGGCCTCGCACCTGCTGATCCCCCGGGTCCTGGCGGGCATCATCATGGTGCCGATGCTCACGGTCATCGCCAACATCGTCGGGATCGCGACGGGGTGGGCCGCGTCGACCGCGGTGTTGCCGGTGACCAACGCCGACTTCACCTACGGCGCCCGGGTCTTCTGGCATCCTTTCGACGCCTACTACTCGCTCATCAAGGCGTTTTTCTTCGCGCTGTCGATCACGGTCATCTCCTGCTACATGGGGTTCAGCACTCAGCAGGGCGCCGAGGGGGTGGGCAAGGCGACAACCGGCGCGGTGGTAAGCAGCTCGGTCCTGATCCTGCTGCTCGACACCCTGCTGGCCAAGATCCTGCTGCATCACTGATGATCGAACTTCACGGGGTCTCCAAGCGCTTCGGCGACCAGGTCATCCTTGACGGGGTGGACTTCACCGTCAAGGAAGGGGAGACGGTCGCCCTGCTGGGCCCTTCGGGCACCGGCAAGAGCGTCCTGCTCAAGCATATCATCGGGTTGATCCGCCCCGACCAGGGCACCATCCTGGTTGATGGAAAGAACGTGCCTCTCCTCAAGCGCCGGGAACTGGCCGAGCTGCGGATGACGATCGGCTATGTCTTCCAGAACGGGGCGCTCTTCGACTCCATGGACGTGACCGAAAACGTCCGCCTCGGCATCTGCGACGAATCACTCTACCGGGACCAGGACTATGTCCGCGACCGGGTGGCCGAGTGCCTGCGGTTGGTCAATCTCCAGCCCCAGGTGGCGGAGAAGTATCCGGCCCAGCTTTCGGGCGGCATGCGCAAGCGGGTGGGGATCGCGCGCGCCATCGCCGGGAAGCCCAAATACCTGCTCTATGACGAACCCACCTCCGGACTGGATCCGGTGAACGCGGATATCATTGACCAGCTGGTGAAGCGCCTGGCCGACGAACTGGGGGTCACCAGCGTCATGGTCACCCACGACGTGCGCGGGGCCTTCCGAGTCGCGGACCGTCTGGCGCTGCTGACCGATGGCCGGATCGTGCTGCAGGGGACCTCGGATGAGTTCCTGGCCTCCTTAGAACCCCGGGTAGTGGCCTTCCTGGAGCGTGATCGCGACACCTCTACCTTCGCTGCCTGAGACCGCCATGGATCTTCACTACAAGCAGGAAGCCAGCGTCGGCGGGGTCGTCATCGTCGCGGTGGTCGCCTTCGTTCTCGGCACCATGTGGCTGGGAGGAAAATCCTTCAAACGGGAAAAGCTCTGGCAGGCCCAGTTCGAAGACGTGGGCAAGCTGCAGGAAGGCTCGGTGGTGAAGGTGTCCGGGGTGCAGGTGGGGGCGGTGCGGCGGATCGAGTTCGTCGAGGAGCGGAAGGTCCTGGTCTTCTTCAGCCTGCCGCCCCGGGTAGTGCCGAAAGATGACGCGACGATTTCGCTGGAGCAGAGCATCGCCTTCAGCGAGGCGATCCTCCACCTGAGACTCGGCACCAGTCCGACCGAGCTCCAGAGAGAGCAGCCGATCCCCGGCCGGCTGGAGACCGGGGTGTTCGATCAGGTAGGCCCGCTGGCCGACCAGGCCAAGACGGTGCTGCTGGGGGCCCAGGAGATCCTCAACAAACGCACCGCCGACGACCTGCATACGACGTTGCTCGCCATGCAGCGCATGATGAATATCTTCTCCGAGAAGGTGCCGCTCACGACCGCCGAAGCTTCGAAGACCCTGGCCTCGCTCCGCCGGCTCTCGGAACATCTCGACAGCACCGTGGGCTCCATCCCCATCGCGTCGGCCGTCAGCCGGGCGGATACTCTCGCGCGCAACCTCTCCACCATGTCGATCCAGCTGACCACCACTGGCGCCAGGATGGATACCTTGCTTGCCGCCGTCAATCGCGGGCAAGGGACCCTGGGCAAATTCGCCACCGACAGCGGGCTCTACACCGACGGCCGCGCCGCCGCCCAGTCGCTCAAGGCGCTACTGGACGAGCTGCAGAAGCATCCGGGGAAGATCACGGTGCAGGTGAAGATCTTTTGAGTAAGGAGTGAGGAGTGAGGAGTGAGGAGTAAGGGGTGAGGAGTAAGGTCTGGCTCACCGCCCTACGTTGGAATACTTGTGCAGTACCCCCAGGAGGAGGGCACGGGCCTCTATGGCCGATCCTAATGTCCCCTGACGAGGTCGGCTGGGACTATCTCCTTTTCAAGGATCAGCTCGAGTAACTCGACAGTTTCGACTGCTGACCCTAAGGCGATCGTCCGGTGGTTCCTGAACCTGGGCGGAGACTTGAGCGCGTACGGCGTTTGCTCGTTGCCACGCGAGTAAGGATTTGTGGTCACGCATGGAGATATGATAGGAAGTCAGTTCATCGGGGTGCTATCCGAAAGACGCAGCCGGTACCACCATAACGCCGGTCCCTCCTCTCTCCCCGCCTCTGACTCCTTACTCCTTACTCCTCACTCCTCATCGTCTTACTTCCCCCCTAAGGTCTCCAGATGGCCTCGCGGAAAGGTCCCGGCGGTAACACTTGCCCGCCGCCGGGAACCCTTTCTATGTCACGCGGTGTCCCTGAAATGCGTTGTTCAGCTCTTCCTGGAGGGAAGTATGAGCGACAAGGGGAAGAATCCCAAGATTGACGATCTGGCCGAGAAGTCGCATAATCTGTCCCCCGGGCCCACAATCGTACCATCGACGCGCGGCGAGACGCCGTGTGGTCCTGAAGCGAGACCCCGGCGGTGCGACCCTTTCCTGGTTCCTGGAGTCCATCTCCTCGTGCATCAACTCTTTAGCGCACCCGGTAGGATATGGCGCACGGCTTGCTTTTGTTGATTTCCGCTGGGGGTCGCTACCCCCGGACGGAGGCAGACAAAGGAGCGCCCCCGGCCGATCCACCCAACCTGAGAGGAAACCAGTCATGAGCGACAAGAGGAAGAAAAAGAAGGTCAAGATCAATGACCTGAAAGATCGGCCCCTCACCTCTGAGGAGCAGGCGGCGACCAGAGGCGGCGTTGTCAATAGACCTGGTCCTATCTTCCAGCCACCGCACGGCACCACGACCCCACGGGCGGATCGCTGGACCACCGACGATGGGAGCGACGTGGACTGAGCAGAGACCCGCCGGAACCCCCCGCGCCGGTGTCGCCCGCCTTCACTGAAAAGCCGGGCCACACGGCGCGACCGGGTCCCGGGCCGGCCTCGGAATCCGGCCTTGGCGGTGGCCAGCAGCCCTGATCCTTGCCACTGGAGGTTGCTACCGCCGGACAGGGGCAGACCATCGAGCCCTGCCGGCCGATCTACCGAACCTGAGAGGAGACCAATCATGAGCGACAAGAGGAAGAAGAAGGTCAAGATCAATGACCTGAAAGCGCGGCCCCTCACCGCCGAGGAGAAGGCGGCGACCAAAGGCGGCGTCGTCTCCAGGCCGGGTCCAATCTTCCAGCCGCCCCAGGGCGTCACTACCCCGCGGGCGGATCGCTGGACCACCGACAATGGGACCGACGTGGACTGACCAGATGCACGCTGGAGACCCCCGCGCTCGTGTCGCCCGCTGTGAGTGAGAGGCCGGGCGACACGGCGCGACCGGGTCCCGGGCCGGCCTCGGAAACCGGCCCGAGCGCGTCCACTGTCCTGATACTTGGCGATCATGAAATCGAGTTGGTTTCCGCGGTCGGCGCCCGGTTGGCCGCCCAAGGGCTCCAGCCGTTCTTCGTCCCGTCCATGCTGCTTGCCGGCCAAGTCGAGTTCCTGCTCTCCCATGGACCTTCCGGCTCAGGCGAACGGGCGCTTCGGGTCGGAGGGCGCACGCTCGATCTCCGGCAGGTTCGCGCGGTCTGGCAACCCGGCCGCCTGCGGCAAGGTGGATCGATGACGCTGGATCCGGAACATCGGGCCTGGCTGGAGCGGGAATCGGACCGAGTCCTCCTGGGTCTCTGGGATACACTCGAGTGCCGGTGGATTCCGGCGCCGCCCTCGGTCATGCGAGAGGCTGACGAGATAACCCGCCAGCTGGAATGGGCCCAGCGGGTCGGGTGGCGAACGCCGCGGACTCTGGTGACGAACGACCCGCGGGCCTTCCTCCATTTCTATTCCCAGTGTTTCGGTCGGGTGGTGAGCCGGTCGCAGGGTGGGCCCGAGATTACCCGGAATGGAGAGCGATTTCGAGCGCTGAGCCGCCTGGTCGGGCGCCGTGATCTCCGACGGTTCCCTGCCATTCGTGGGGGGCCCGCTGTATTCCAGGAGTACGTCCCGGCTGCACTGGAAGTCAGGGCCATCGTGGCGGGCCGACAGGTCATCGGCGTCGCTCGTCCACCGCGGGGGGGCATGGGGTCGGGCCGGCCCTGGCTTTCGGGTAACGGACCCGTGCCGGATTACCAGGCTCACCGGCTGCCGGTGGAGATAGAGGCCCGATCCCGCCGCCTCATGTCCGCACTGGGTCTGCTATGTGGTGAGCTCGAGCTGATCCGGACGGCGGAGGGCGAATACGTTCTGGTGGGCCTGGACTACCTCGACGGCGATGCAAGCGTGGATCCGGTGATTCGGGAGCGGATCCGCCGGCAGCTGGCGACCCTGGTGGCGAGGCCTCTGTCGGCGAGGAGAGCGGCCGGGACAGAACGAGGTGGGGGGACGCGATGACGCCGGATTTCGAGACCACGCTGGGCCAAGCCGCGGAGCTGCTCGCCAAGCTGCCGAAATGGGCTCCCCACCTCGATGAGGCGAAGGAGCTCTTCGCCGGCCTGGAGCAGCGTTTTCCAGCGGTTCAGATGGAGCTGGTGTCGCACCAGGACGCGCAGGAGCTGTCGGTGGACTTCGATCTCTTCCTGCAATGGCCGACCGGCGGGATCCTGGCGCTGAGCTTCACTCCCGAAGACGGACTTCCCTGGTGTGCGATCCAGGCGGAGCATTGGGCGGCCAATCTGGTCGTCACGGTCAATGACCAGCAGATCACCGTCCAGCAGGCACTCTGGCTCTTCAAGCAGAACCCCGGCTCCGAGGATGGAGATCTGATGCGGCGGCTGGTGGACTCGGCTCTCATCCGGCAGGCGCTGGAGGAGAATCCGGTCTCGGTGAGCGATGAGGAGCTCCAGGAGGCGGCCGATCTCTTCCGGCTGGCCAACGGTTTGGCCGACGCGGCCACCACTCACGCCTGGATGGCACGCCGTGGACTCACGGACGAGGCCTTCGAGGGACTGCTGCGGGACAACGTGGAGTCCCGACGGCTGGTCGAGCGGGTGACCGAGTCGGAGCTGGAGGGATACTTTGAGCGTCACCGCGAGACGCTGGCCACGGTAGCACTGGTGCGCGCCGCCGCGCCCGATGCCGAGTCCGCAGAGCGGCTTGCCGACCGGGCACGCGCGCACCACGACCTTCTGGTGGCCGCGCGTGAAGCCGCCTCGGCTCCCGGTGGTGAGCAACTCGCCGTCTCGCTCCGGACGGTCCGCTGCGATCAGCTCGAGCCCGAGCTGACCGAGCCGGTCCTCCACGCCGCACCGGGCGATCTCATCGGCCCACTTACGCTGTCCGGGGGACACGAGGTGCTCCAGGTGGTGACCCGGGAACCGGCCCGGTTTGACGCCGCCTCGCGGGAAGCAGTCCGGGAGCGGCTCTTCCGGCGCTGGCTCGCCGAGCAGCGCGATTCCGCGAAAATTGTCTGGCACTGGATGGTCTGAGGAGGATAGAAGCATCACGGTCGGGGATCTACGTAATTTCTTCCGGTATTGGAGCCGGAGCCGACGGGTGGATGGCTGGCTCAGCGAGGCGGAGGCGCTCCTGCTCTTCACCCGAGCCATCCGACCGGAGGTACATCGGATTCTCGAGATCGGATGCTGGAAAGGCCGTAGCAGCACCTTGTTGGCGCAGATTGCGCGGGACTACGGCAAGGAGTTTGAGACGGTGGATGATTTCTCCGGCCTGGGCGACCTGGCCGAAGCGGCGGCCGCGCAAGACGTGAAGGGGACGTTTCTCGCGCAGATGGACGGTCTCCCCTATCGACTCTGGCATCCGACCCAACTGCTGGAGCGGCTCCGAGTCCCCGGTGGCTTCGGGCTGGCGTACCTGGACGGATGTCACGAGGAGGATGCGGTGCGCCGGGACATCGAGGCGGTTCGACCGGTCACCCGCTGTCTGGTGGGGCACGACTACAGTCTCCCGGAAGTGAGAAGCGTGGTGGACGATCTCCTTCCCAACCGCACCAAACCGGTCTTCGACATGTGGATGTGGGAGCGCGACGCCAGGAACTCATGCCCGACACGCTGACCCCGATGCGACGCCGGGCCGGGTCGCTCGACGGCCTGCTCCGGCGCCAGCTCGCCGGTTGCAGGGTCGGGTTCTACGTGCCGGCCCGTGGGCTGGGCGGAAGCGGAGACCTGGCCTCGGCGTGGCATCTCTCCCGGGCGCTGGCCCGGCTGGACGCCCGGGTCACGATTTTCACCGACGCCAGCGAACTGGAGGCGCTGGAGCGGTGGCCCGGCGACGGTGTCCCCGGCGCTACCAGCATTCACCTCGATGGCGGCCGCGGCCCGCTGCCATGTCCCACGCTCGAGTCCGGTGGAGTCGCCTGGGCGGCCGCGACTCCCGCGGTGATGCGAGGTTCGTTCGGCCGCGCCGGACTGGATCTACTGGTCGCGGTGCACGACGCGCCGCGTTCTCCGGAGGCGGTCAGCTGCCCGACGGTTCTGGTGCACGAATACGGAGACCACGAGACCCGGGTCGGCGGTCGCTTCCGGCGGGCCCGGACCTTGGAATATCGAACCGGCTTCCTGGCCGAATCTGATCAGCTCGGCGACGTCACCGGGGGGATCTATCTCTCCCGGGAGTTCGCAGAGCGGCGGGACCCTGCCTGGGACTACTTCGCCCACCTGACGCGCGATGCCGCGGTGGCCCGGTTGATCAAAGGCCTCGGCGTCCACACCGATGAGCCGGTCGGCCCCGACCTGTCCCGAGTTCTCGCCGAGTCGGAATCGATCAGCGTCTGCTACGCCGGCCACCGCAGCGGTGCCGAGGATTTCATCGTCCAGTGGTGCCGGGCCAGGGCTCAAACCCCGTCCCCGGTGCTCATCGTAATCCGGCGCGACCGGCTCAGGGTGCTCGAGGCGGTCGAGTCATCGCGGTTCGACTGCCGGGTTCTGGCGGTTGAACCCGATGGGAACGTGGCCCTGCTCCGGGACGGTAGTGGCCGGGCGACCGGAGGGTGCCTCGTGCTGCTCGAGTCGGGAGTGGTGCCGGCCGACTTTCCGGTTATCCTCGCCCTGGCCAATGACGTCAGCCTTCTCACCGGAGATCATTCGATCACGGAGGCGTTGGCGGTGGCGAGTGCCCGGGCTGGCGGCGGCGCGGCGATCCTTCCGATTCCCTTTGTGGGCTGGTACGAAAAGGCAGAGGACTACGCCCAGTTCCTCGCGGCCTTTGACGCCCGGCTCGCGGCGGCGTACCTGGGCTGGGTGCTCCCGCGGGTCGATGGTACTCGGACCCGAACGGCTCGGGGCAAGGCGAGATCCCAGCGGATCATCGGAGCCGAGCCTCCCCCCGGCGCCGAGTATCTGTTCGCTCCACCGGCGGTCGAAGCCCTTCGCGCCGCCACGCGATCGTTCTTGCCCTGGCTCCTGGAGTCTCGCGCCGCCACGGTGTCGGGACGTGATGCCGCCTTCATACCACAGTCCTTTCCGCGGGCAGTCGCGCACTTGCTTTGCGGCCACAACATCGACGATCTGCGCGTTGCCTGACCATGATCCTCATCCTGAGCCGGGAGGACGACGGCCACGTCCCGCTGGTCGTCGAGCAACTCGCGGAACGCGGCGCGGAGTATCTCTGGTTCGATCCCGGGACCTTTCCGCGTGACGCCGAGATCAGCCTGCGCTACGACGCGCGCGGGCTCAGTTCGAGCCGGCTCCGCGCCGGGGATCGATGGATCGACCTGGGCCGCGTGGAAGCGGTCTGGTACCGGCGTCCCGGCCGCCCGGAAGCGACCCCGGAGGTACAGGGCGCGCCGGAGCGGGAGTGGGTCGCCCGCGAATGCATCGAGTTTCTGGAGGGGCTCTGGGAGACCATGGATTGTCTCTGGATACCCGGACGGCCACTTGCGGTTGAGGGCGGCTACAACAAGGTCAGCCAGCTGGCGCTCGCCGGTCGGCTGGGGTTCCAGCTGCCGCGGACCCTGATCGGCAACAGCTCCGAGGCGCTGCTCGACTTCTACGCGGAGTGCGACGGCGATTTGATCACCAAGATGCTGCGGCCCTTTCACCTCAAGCGCTCGGGCGAAGACTTCAATGGCTACACCCACCGGTTGCGCCGCCGGGACCTGGCGGCCTACCACGCGCTTCGCCACGCGCCGGCCATCCTGCAGGAATATGTCCCCAAGCGGGTCGAACTGCGGGTGACGGTCGTGGGGTCGCAAGTGTTCGCAGTCGAGATCCACTCCCAGGAGAGCCGGCTTACCCGACACGACTGGCGGCACTATGACAACGACCGCGCCACCTACGCCCCCCACCAGCTTCCTCCCGAGGTCGAGGCTCGCTGCCTGAGTCTGCTGAAGGCCATGGGGCTCCGCTTCGGTGCCATCGATCTGATCCTGACGCCCAAGGGGCAGTACGTGTTCGTGGAGATCAATCCGAACGGGCAGTGGGGCTGGATCGAGGAGCTGACCGGGCTCCCGCTCGCGGCGGCGATCGCTGAGGAGTTGTGCCACGCCACTTCGAGCGAAGCGGGGAGGGATGCTCATGCCGCCCGGCGCTGACCAGTTCCTGGCCGAGGCGACCGCACTCCTCCGGCGGCTCCCGCGCGGACGCCAGGATGTCGCCGAAGCGCGGGAAGAGGTGAGCCGCTTTCGCGAGCGGCACACGGGGCATCGGGTGGATCTTCTGGTGGATCAGGCGCCCGGTTCACCCTGGGTGGAATACGATCTCCTGGTGGATGACGGAGAGGGGGGCACCGTGGCACTCTCCTGGCGAGCCGACGGCGGAGTACCCTGGTCGGTGCGGTATACCGAGCACTGGGCCGCCAACCTGGTGGTCACAGTGAACGACTCCCACCTGAGCGTGCAGGACGGGTTCCTCTTTCTCAAGTTCTGGGGAGAGGAGCAGCCGGCCCTGCTGGACGAGTTGGTCGACCAGCAGCTGCTCAGTCTCGCCATCGACAAGGATCCCCCTCCCGTCACCGACGAGGAGCTGCAGCTCGAGGCCGACTCTTTTCGGCAGGTGCACCGGCTGCAGAGCGCCGAGGCGACCACCCGATGGCTGGCTGAAGTGGGGCTCAGCGAAGAGCGCTTCAGCTTCTTCCTGGAGGGGGCGGTCCAACGGCGGAAGCTGGTCGAGCGGGTGACCGGAGAACACTGCGAACCTTGGTTCGACCAGCATCGTCGGGAGTACGACTCCCTCCGGCTGATCCGGGTCGAAGCCGCCGGAGAAGACTCGGCGGCCCGCCTGGCGGCGGCGGCGCGAACCGGGGGCCTGTTGCGAGCGGTGGAGCTATCCGCGCAGCACCAGGAGTCCCCGCCGTTCCGCGCTGTGCTCGAGTCGCTGATGGCACACGAGGTACCGGCGGAGGTTGCCGCGGCCGAACCCGGCACCGTCGTCGGCCCGGTCATCGCAGAGCCCGGGTGCCAGCTCTGGGAAGTGCTGGACCGCCGCCCTGCGGTGCTCGATCCGCCGACCCGGGCTGTCATTCAAGCCCGACTCTTCCGGGACTGGCTGGCTCAGCGCCGGGCGGAGGCGAAGGTGAGGTGGCACTGGATGTAGGGTCCCCGGTGCAGGGGAGGATCGTTGAGTGAGGAGTAAGGAGTGAGGGGTAAGGAGGAGGGCGGAGTCGGCGCGATTGCGGTACCAATTGCGTTTTTGGATGATAGCCCGATGGCTTGCTCTTCCTATCCTTCGGCATGCGTGATCACAAATCCCTATATCGCGGAAGGGTACGCGCTCAAGTCTCCGCCCAGATTCAGGAACCACCTGACGATTGCCTTCGGTTCCGCGGTCGAAACGGACGAATTACTCGAGCTGATCCTCGAAGAGGAGATAATTCCTCCCGAACGCGTGCGGAGGATATTGAACTCTGCTGTAGAAGCCCGTGGCTTACTCCTCACTCCTCACCGTCTTACTTTACCCCACCATGCTCTCCCTCACTTTCCTCGGCACCGCCGCCGCCTGCCCCACGGTGGACCGCAACGTCTCGGCTCTCGCGCTGCAGCGGGAGGGAGAGACGATGCTGTTCGATTGTGGCGAGGGAACCCAGCGCCAGATGATGCGCTACGGGGTGAGCTTCGGGTTCCGCGAGATCTTCTTCACCCACTTCCACTCCGACCACATGCTGGGCCTGACCGGCCTGCTCCGCACCCTCGGACTGCTCAACCTCATGGGTGGTGAGGACCGGAAGGACGGGCTGGTGCTCTACGGTCCCAAAGGGGCTGAGCGGGTGCTGGGTGCCGCCCTCAACCTGGGCATCGAGCGGACCAAGTTCCCGGTGGAGATCGTCGAACTCAAGGTGGGCGACGTGCTGGAGCGCAAGGAATACGACATCCGCACCTTCGAGACCGAGCACCGCGCCGACACCATCGGCTACGCGCTGGCCGAGCACATCCGGCTGGGCCGGTTCAATCCGGAGCGAGCCCAGGAACTCGGCGTCCCCGAGGGCCCGCTCTGGGGCCAGTTGCACCGGGGGCGGACAGTCGGACTGGCGGACGGGCGGACAGTCAGTCCCGCCGACCTCGTCGGACCGCCCCGGCCGGGACGCACGCTGGTGATCTCCGGGGACACTCGGCCGGTGCGGAGCGTGGAGGCTGCTGCCCGCGGCGCCGACCTCCTGGTACACGAGGCGACGTTCAGCGAGGAGGAGGCGGAGCGGGCCAAGGAGACCGGCCACTCGACCGCGCGCGAGGCGGCTGAGGTGGCAAAGGCCGCGGGCGTGCGCCGGCTGGTGCTGACCCACATCAGTCCCCGGTATACCCGGGACGCCCCCGAGCTGCTGGCCGAGGCGCGGGCAGTGTTTCCGGAGACGGTGATCGCGCGCGATGGAATGGTGGTCGATGTGGCCTATCAGGATGGCGTGTGAACAGGGAAGGGGAACGGGGAACCGGGAACAGGGAACGGGCCACTCCACCACCGCTTCCCCGTTCTCCCGTTCCCTTTTCCCTTCTGCTCTTACTGGCAACTGTGCTGGCTCTCCTCGCCTGGTCGGGTTGGGCGCCTCACGACCGCTTCACCTGGTTCCTGGAAGTCTTTCCGATGCTGATCGGCCTGCCGATCCTGATACTTACCTTCCCACGATTTCGCTTCACTCCGCTCGCCTACACCCTCATCGCGCTTCACATGAGCATCCTCATGGTGGGTGGCAAGTACACCTACGCGCTGGTGCCCCTGGGAGAGTGGATGAAGGGATGGTTCGGTTTCGCCCGGAATGACTATGACCGGATCGGCCACTTCGCGCAGGGGTTCGTCCCGGCGATCGTGGCGCGGGAGCTGTTGATCCGGCTGGCCGTGGTGCGGCGCTCGTGGTGGCTGCCGTTTCTGGTGATCTGCTCCTGCCTGGCGCTGAGCGCGTGCTACGAACTGATCGAGTGGCAGACGGCGGTCCTCACCGGCAGCGCGGCCGACGCCTTCCTGGGTACCCAGGGAGATGTATGGGATACCCAGTGGGACATGTTCATGGCGTTGGTGGGATCGGTATCCGCGCTGTTGCTGCTACCCCGGTTTCACGACAGACAGATAGGAAGAGTGCTGAGTGCTGAGTGCTGAGTGCTGGGTACTGAGTGCTGAGTGCTAGGTGCTGGGTGCTAACGGCCAACGGCTAACGGCTAACGGCTAACGGCTAACATGCGCCTCTGGTCCCTCCATCCCAAGTACCTCGATGCCCGGGGGCTGGTTGCTCTGTGGCGGGAGGGGTTGCTCGCCAAGGCAGTCGTGCAGGGGAAGACCCGCGGGTACCGGCAGCATCCTTAGTTGGAGCGATGGCAGGCCACCATTGATCCGGTCGGAAGCCTCAACGCCTATCTCGCCGAAGTCTACGCCGAGGCGGTGCGGCGGGGATACCGGTTCGACCGGCGGAAGCTGGGACATCGGCGGCACCGGAGACGGCTCAAGGTTTCGAGGGGCCAGGTCGATCATGAGTGGACCCATCTCTTGGTCAAACTCCGGCGCCGAGATCCGGCGCGCTACCGGGTGCTCCGATCGATGCGGCGTCCGGTGGGCCGGTGGCGGGGTGGGAACGAGTGGAGGGATAGAGAAGAGTGCTGGGTGCTGAGTGCTAAGGGCTAACGGCCAATGGCTAACGGCTAACGGCTGACTCAACCTCCCTCCCCCTTCAGCCGATACTCCGCTCATCGCCTTATCAGGGAGGACGCCATGCTGGTCCAGTCATCCGATATCCTATTGTCGAGTGCCCATCAGCTCACGATGCGGCACTCCGTCCACGAGCGCCTTCGGGTCCGGGCACTCCCCAATCCGGTAGACCATCCCGCCGCCCCGACAACGACGCCTTTGGCGGAAGGACCCGAGGGGGGGGAGCCGGGCCAGCGGACCGGACACGAGGGCAGCAGCAAGGATCTCGAGTCCATCAATCGGCCGGCCCAACTCCAAGGCAGCAGCCAGCTGCTCGAGGTCCTCAAGCAGCTGGGGATCGCGCTTCAGCAACTGGATGAGCTGATTACTCGGCTCACCGGCGGGACCGGGACCAGCCCGGCTCCATCGAGCCGGCCAGCCACTCCGTCCGATCCCAATGCGCCCTCGACTGCGCCTGCCACCAGCCCGGCTCCGACCACCAGCGTCGCCATTCGCTATGACCGTTGGGAGCGATATCGGGAGACCGAGACCACCGCTTTTCAGGCCAGCGGCACCGTGCACTTGGCCGATGGTCGAGTGATTCAGCTGTCCCAGAACGACCTCCTCCAGCGTGAGTACCAGAGCCGCTCGGAGTTCTCGATCCGGGCCGTGGCCGAGCTGGCGAGCGGAGGAGCCCCCGCGCCGGCAACCTCCGCACCCGCGACCCAGCCAACTGCCGCGATTCCATCGACTCCGGCCACGCCGGCGGCGCCCGCCGGCGCTGCAGATCCCCCGGCTCCGGCACCCGCGACCACCTCCGCCCTCACCCTGGGCAACGGCGTCCTCGGCATCGACAAGAATGGCGACGGAGACGTGACCGATCCGGGGGAGTCGATCGGCAGCTCGGGCGATGGCTTCGCCGCACTGAAGGCCTTCGATCTGAACGGTAACGGCTGGATCGACTCGGGCGATGCCGTGTTCGGGCAACTCGGCCTGGCCAGCAAAGACCCCAGTGGGGCCAGCGTCACCCATACCCTGGCGGACAGCGGTGTCGGGGCCATCTACCTGGGCAGCGTGGCCACCCCGTTCGGCTTCAAGGATGCTAACAACCAGCTCCAGGCCGAACTGGTGTCGAGCGGGATCTATCTCAACGAGGATGGGACCAGCGGAACGGTACGGCAGCTTGACCTGGTGGGGTGAGTTCCGAGTTCCGAGTTCCGAGTTCCGAGTTCCGAGTGCTGAGTGCTGAGTGCTGAGTGCTGAGTGCTGAGTGCTAAGTGCTGAGAGCTGAGTGGGAAGGCTATAGGCTATAAGCTATGAGCTGAAGCCGAGGGCGAGGTGGGGTGGCCTGCTCACTGCTCACTGTTTACTTCTTACTTGCTTACTGCTCACCGCTCCCCGGCCTCGGGGCAATTGGAAGCTATTCGCATGGCCGGCCCAAGTTGACTCAACTTGTGTCGGCCACTAGCTTTGCCCGTTCTTGGAGGGGGGCTGTAGCTCAGCTGGGAGAGCGCTGCGTTCGCAATGCAGAGGTCAGGGGTTCGATCCCCCTCAGCTCCATGGCGGCCGGGCGGGCAGGCGGGCAGGCGGACGGACCGGTTCTCCAGAGGGGCCTGTCCAGGCAACCCGACCTGGTCCGCAGTGCAGTTCACTGTCCGCCCGCCCGCCCGTCCGCCGGCCCATCTGGCGGGCGCTGCCCCTTGGTGTAACTGGCAACACGCCTGACTCTGGATCAGGAG
>JBGPJS010000026.1:0-16510 GCA_041485505.1 Gemmatimonadota bacterium
CTCGTTGTAGCGGCTCATCTCCCGGTACAGGGCCGCGGTCTCCATCGCGCTGGCACAGTGCTGCAGGACAATCGAAATCAGCTTCTGGCTCGCCTCCTGAATATCGACCTGCTCCTCCGCCATGATGCCGAGGAACATTCCCATGACTCGGGTGCGGGTGGCCAGGGCATGGAGCAACACGGTGCGGCCCGGCTGCCGGGCAGGAACCACCACCGGCCGATTGCGTTGCACCGCCCAGGCGAACACCCCCGCACCGATCTGGTGGTCAATCTCGCGCTGGAGCAGAGCACGGTCCCCCTGGGGGTGCCAGTGGTCCAGAGTAAACCCGAGGCCGTCGGGATCGACGCTGAGGAATGCGAGATCGGGAAAATCCATCAGCCGGCGCAGGGTGGGCCGGACGGCGATAAAAATGGACTGGTCGGTGGCTTCTCGGGGGTTATCGGGGCGGAAGTCCCCCAGCGAGGCCACCATGTCCAGCACGTCCATCAGCCAGAGATTGGCCGACACCATGCTCTTGGCGATGCCGCTCGGCCGGGTGGTCGAGCCGCCCTGTGGGGACCCGGCGCTCATGCCGCGTCACCGATGACCGCCTGAACGGCGGCATGATACTGCCGTTCCGCCTCTTCGAGAATGCCGGGAATCGAGGCCGTCGTGAGCCCGAGCGCGTCCCAGGCTTGGGGAGCAAGGGGAGGGACGCGGCGCTCCCCGCTCGAGCCTAGCCCGAGCGCGTTGGCGAACAGATCGGCCACATGGACCGTGCTCGCCTCGACGGGAAACCGCTGGGCCCGCCCCGGATGATGATGGCAGGCCACCGCCTCCCGGAGGCTGACCGGAAGTTTCCACGACTCCAGCAGGGCGGCGCCCACATGGCTGTGGTCGAAGCCCAGGACCTTCTGTTCGGCCTCGAAGAGCGCCATCGGATGGCTGGCGCAGAGCGCCAGCGCCTCCCGCTCCTCGGCGGCCGCGCGCATGAAGATGATCGGCCGGCCGATATCGTGCAGCAACCCCGCGACGAAGAAGCGCTCCACATTGGATTCCCGGCGCCGGCCGGCGATCACCCGGGCGGTGACCCCGCACGCGACGCTATGCCGCCAGAACGATTCCATGGTCACCAGGTCCTCGGGCATGTCGGCAAAGACTCGAATCACCGAGGTGGCGAGCGCGAGGTCGGAGAGCTGCGCGGTCCCCACGATGCTGATCGCCTGGGTCACGGTTTCGATCTTGGAGGGAAATCCGTACAGGGCGCTGTTGACCAGCCGGAGCAGGCGGGCGGTGAGGCCGGGGTCATCCGCTATGACCCGGCCCACATCCTCAGCGGAACTCCGCGGGTCGTTGATGATGTCGCACAGCCGCAGGTAGATGCCCGGGAGTGAGGCGACGCTGTTCACTCCTTTGAGGAGCTCCGAGGCCCTACGCATGACGGCGTCCACTCCAGAGCCGTTGGGCGGCACGGAAGGCAACGAATCCGAACAGCTCGGCCAGTACCGGATGGTCCAGGTTCACCAGCGCAAACTGGGAGCGGACCGCCTCCGCACCGTGGGCCAGTTGCTCCGGGGTGAGAGGCGCCGGCGCCGGTTCGGGCGGCTCAGAGCCGCTGGCCTGGACCCGGATCTCGGTCACCCCCCACATTTCAAACGCACGCAGATGGCGCTCGGTGAGCGAGGTACCGGCTGGCACCAGCAGACGGCCATTCTGGTCGGTGACATCGACCGACGGCATCATGCCGAGCTGCAGCTCCTCGATCCGCACCGCGATAGTGGAGGGGGCCTCACCCTGATAGGTCTCGAGGTGCAGTTTCATGGGGCGCGCTCCCTTTGCCGCAGGGCCCGAAGCGATCCGCCCGCCCGGACCAATTCCTCTGCCATCGTGGGGTCGGTCATGGCGCGCGCGGGGTGCCGGTGGCCGGAAGCGCATCGAGCTGCGGCTTCAGCCGGGTCTCGAAGCAGTCGGGGCAAACACCGTGAGTAAAGGTGGCCTCGGTCCGCCGGGCCAGGTATTGCTCCACCTGGGACCAGTCGTTCCGCTCATCTCGAATGCGCTTGCAATAGGAGCATATCGGCAGCAGCCCCTCGAGCTGCTTCACCTCCGCCTGGAGACCCAGCACCCGGGCGGCTACCCGGAGGCGGGCCTGCAACTCATCCCGGTCGAAAGGCTTGGTCACGAAATCGTCCGCACCAGCGTTCATCCCCTCGAGATATCGATCCTTCCCTTTGAGCGCGGTCAGCATGATGATGTAGGTGTACCGCGGAGCAGGCTCCGCCCGGATCCGGCGGCAGAGTCCGAGCCCGTCCAGTCTCGGCATCATCCAGTCCGTCACCACGATGGCAAACGGCTCCCGCGCGTACGCCGCGAAGGCCTCCTCCCCATCCTCCGCCGAGACCACCTCATGACCGAGCTTCCGGAGTGTGGCACTCAGGACCCGGCGGGCGACGAGGTCGTCTTCGGCGATAAGGATCATCATGGGAACTCTGTCTCTCAGTCAGCGGGACGTCTCCCGCACCTACGGCCCGCTCCGGACGGCGGGAAGGGCCGCGGCGGCGGGACGGTTCGCGCGTCCCACCCAAACCCGGCGCATGATCTCATTGCCCATCTGGCCGAGCGGCAGCACCGTGTCCGCGAGCCCGGCGTTGACGACGAATCCCGGCATGCCCCAGACGACCGAGGTGGCCTCATCCTGCGCCAGGATCTGACCCCGGGCGCGGCGGATCTCCTCGGAGCCCCGCAGGCCGTCCTGCCCCATGCCGGTGAGCACGACCCCCAGGGTACGGCCGCCATAAACCTCGGCCACCGAGCGGAACAGGACGTCGACGGCGGGCCGGCAGGAGTTTTCCAGCTCCGCCTGGTCGAGGCTTAGGCAGACCGTCTCCCCGTTCCGGCACACCTTCATGTGGAAGTTGCCGGGCGCAACCCAGGCCACTCCCGGCTCCAGCACACCAGCTTCGACGCCCTCGAGGACCCGGAGCCGGGACCCCTGACTCAGTCGATCGGCCAGAAACCTCGTAAACAGCGGCGGCATGTGCTGCACGATCACGATGGGGACGGGAAAGTCGGCCGGAAACTCCGGCAGCAGCATGGCCAGCGCGTTGGGGCCGCCGGTTGAGACGCCGATCGCCAGAACCTCCACCCGGGTGCCCGCGAGAGATACTGACGGGCTCGGAGCCCGTGCTGGGGTTGCCGCCACCGGGGAGGGTGCGACCGCCGGCTCCCCCGTGCGGCCGGTGAGTGCCTTGATCCTCGGAATCAGCTCGTCTTGGACTCGCTGCCGCGCCTGGCTCACGCTGCCCATATTGGCGGGCTTGGTCACGTAGTCGGCGGCCCCGAGCGAGAGGGCATCGAGCGTGGCGGTCGCTCCACGCTCGGTGAGGTTGCTGAACATGATGACCGGCAGGGTGGGCCAGGTACGCCGGAGGATCACCAGAGTCTCGAGCCCGTTCAGCTCGGGCATTTCGACGTCCAGGATCACCAGATCGGGATTGATCTGGGGAATCTTGGCCAGCGCGATCCGTCCGTTGGCGGCGGTGCCCACCACCTCCAGCGACGGATCCATGGCGAGGACGTCGCTCACCAGGCGGCGTACCACGACCGCGTCGTCCACCACCAGGACCCGGATTTTCCGCATGGTCAGGCCGGGCTCAGTCCGAGGATCTGGAGTTTGTCGAGCAAGATCTCCCGGGTGAACGGTTTCATGACGTACTCGTTGGCCCCCGCTTCCAGGGCCCGCGCGACCTGGTTCATTTCCGTCTCGGTGGTCACCATGACGATCGACATCTCGGCCCACGCCGGATTGGCCCGAGCCGCGCAGACGAATTCGAGGCCGTTCATCTCCGGCATGTTCCAGTCCACCAGCGTCAAGGTGAGGGAGCCGTTCTCCTGCAGCCGCTCCAGGGCCTCCTTGCCGTTGGCCGCCTCGACGACCTCGTAGCCGAGCTCCCGCAGGATCTTTCCGATGATGCTCCGGATGGCTCTCGAGTCGTCCACCACCATTGCGCGCACACCGACCTCCTCTGATCCGGGCTCCGCTTCGCGCAAGCCGTTATCCCCCATGCCTCTTATCGGCCGGGGAACCAGCAACCTTGACCCTTCCCCCGGTCCGCGCTCAGGCGTCCCGCTTGATCCCGAGGTGGCTGGCGAACTCCTTCTCGATCTGCCCCGGCTGGGTGGTATTGAACCGCACCAGGTTACGAAGGTGCTCCAGGCTATCGAGACCGTGGATCTCGGTGAATTCGATCGCCATCCCCGTCCCCTCGGTCCGGATCACCCGCCCGAAGGCCTCGATCTTCGGTCCGTCTTCCTCCAGCGTGAGGACAACCCGGCACTGGGTCCCCAGGGGGAGGCACTCCGAGACCAGGACAAAGACCCCGGTGAGGCCCACATCGCGCAACCGCACCGCGCGGATCAGCCCGACCGAGGTGATGATATCCGCGGACACCGCGACAGCGACCCGGGTAAAGTCACGGCGATGCTGACATTCGGATTGGGACATTCTCCAGATCCTTTCCGGGCAAGCGGTGAGCAGGGAACGGTGAGCGGTGAACCGGCCCCACCCACCCTGCTTACTGCTCACGGCTAACTACTCACGGTCTTCTGCACCAGCCGCACGATCAGCGACTGCCCGTCACACTCGAAGGCTACCTCGCTCACCAGCCGACTCCCCGGCACCCGAAGAGTGTAGTCCGTCCCCTCCACGACCGTGGGCAGAGAGAGGCGACAGGGCTCCGGGAGCAGGGACTTGATGTTCCCCCCCGTCATATTGGTCAGCTCGCCAATCGCGTCCTGGGTATCCGTGGTGCTGGCGGCCTCCGGCACCAGTCCGAACATGGTGGCCGCCGCCTTTCGGGCGAGCGTGGCCGAGCAGGAAAGGGCCACCGCCCCTTCCCAGGCGCCGGTGATCTGCACCGATCCCTCCAGCGTCCGGCCGGTGCCCGCCTCGGCTTCCGGCGCCACCCGCCGGTGCACGCTCACGCCCACTACCGTGCTCCAGACCGACTGGGTGACTTCCGCAATTTCATTTTCCAGGAACTGCATGGCCGCTCCCTATGCGCTGATCAGCCGGTGGCAGCCGGCCTTGTCGAACGGGACTCGTTCGAACCGGTTACCGAGATTGATGGTCGTCTCCGCTCCGCCGAGAAAGAGATAACCCCGGGGCCGGAGCACTCGGCTCATGTTGGTGAGAATGCTGCGCTTGGTCTCGACATCGAAGTAGATGAGAACGTTCCGCAGAAACACCACGTCGAAGTCGGGCAGGGTCCCCCACGGTTCGATGAGGTTCAGCTCGCGAAACTCGATCCCTTGCTGGAGCGCCGGTTTGACCTGCCATTCCGTCCCCTGCTTCTGGAAGTGTTTGAGCAGGAGTGGGGCCGGGAGTCCCCGGTTGATCTCGATCTGGCTGTACCGGCCTCTGCGGGCGCGCGCAACCATCTCACCCGAGAGGTCGGTGGCCAGAATCTTCACCGTCCAGGTGCTGAGCGCTGGGATGTGCTCCTTGAGCTGCATCGCGATGGTATAGGGCTCCTGCCCGCTGGAACAGGCGGCGCACCAGATGGAGAGCTGCCGCTCCACCGAGCGGCATTCCATGATCGCCGGGACCACCAGTTTCCGAAGCGCGTCGAACGGGTGGAGGTCGCGGAAGAAGCTGGTCTCGTTGGTGGTCATGGCCTCAACGACTTTGCGGTGCAGTCCGTTGAACGGCTGATCCCGCATCCTCGCCACCAGGACCTCGATGGAACCATAGCCCTCAGCCCGCGCCAGCGGGGCCAGGCGGGATTCGACCAGGTAGGTCTTGTCGGCTTCCAGAACGATCGCCGATCGCTCACGCACCAGCTGACTGACGAACTGGAAGTCGGTGGGACTCATGGACACTTCCATTCTTCCCTTCTCCTGGTTGCTCCCGCCCCCAACCGCCGGGGTGCCCGAGCACGCCGGCATCCGGGTATCTCCCATTGTCGGCCACTCGGCAGCTCGATCTGAGGTCCGGTCTACCTCGGCCTCAATTCTCCCCCCGCCGCGTCGGCCGGCCGGTCCGCCGAGACCCTCCGGGAGCGTCCCGGTTCCCGGCCGCGGGCCCGGAGCAGCCGACCGTAGCGTCGAACCCGAAGAGCCTGGGCTTCCTCGAGCGACGGCACCGCCGGTGGAATCCGTCGGAGGGCTATTGGCGCCGGCGGCATGCTGGCCAGCCACTCTTCCACCGCTTCGGCGATCAGCGCCTCGACCCGTGGCACGGCCGCGCGCCGCGCCGCCAGCTTCCGGTCCTGATCGACCGTGGAATCAACGGTGCCGGCCGGTACCGCGCGGAAGTTGGTCTCGCGACCGACCCGGCCCGCGAGGTGCGCCGCCTGCTCGAAGAGATGATCCAGGTATCGTCCGACCGCCCCCACCGAGGCGGCGAGGGAGCGCGCCGCCTCGATCGCCTCGGCGGGGCGAGGATCACCGAGGCAATCGGCATCCAGGCCGGCGGCTCGGCGGAAGAGGTGCCCCGCCGCCTCGGCCCCGGCCAGTCGGTAGAAATAGGCGCCGGTCCGCGGGGCGGTGAATTCCGGTCGGCGGGCCGCCAGCGGGCGGAGCCAGGCGAATTCGACGCAGAACCCTGCCGGCAGCCCGAGCCAGAACTCGGTGTGATCCCCGCTCGAGAGAATGACCGCCTCCAGCCCGGGCGTTTCCGCCGCGGCCTCACCCACCAGGGCCGCGGACGCCGCGGGGTCAAACCGGAACTGTTCCCGTCCCGCGGCTGTCGCCGTGCGGCAGCTGACCCCAAGCAATCGAAGCTCCCACGCTTCCGGCATGCGTCCTCAGTAGGTGAACTGGGCCACGAGGGACTGCAGTCCGGCGGCCATCCGCGCCAGCTCCGCGGCCGCGTGCTGACTGTCGCCCGCGCCATCGGTCGCGGCCTGGGCGGCCTTGGCGAAACCCCGAATGTTCTCCCCGATTTCGGCGCTGCCCCGGGCGGCCTCGCTGATACTCCGTCCGATCTCGCGGCTGGTCGCGGTCTGTTGCTCCACCGCCCCGGCGATGGTCGTCTGAATGTCGCTGATCTGCTGGATGATGCTCCCGATTCCCCGGATGGCCTCGACCGCGCCCCTGGTGTCGGCCTGGATCGTCTCGATCTTCCGGCTGATGTCCTCGGTGGCCTTCGCGGTTTCTTTGGCCAGTTCCTTGACCTCGGTGGCCACGACCGCGAACCCCTTTCCGGCCTCGCCGGCGCGGGCCGCCTCGATGGTGGCATTGAGGGCCAGCAGATTGGTCTGTTGGGCGATCGAGGTGATGACCTTCACGACCTTGCCGATCTCCCCGCTGGAGACGCCGAGCTTGGCCACCGTGGCATTGGTGCGTTCAGCCGCCTTCACCGCTTCCCCGGCCACCCGGGCCGCTTCGGCCGCATTGCGGGCGATTTCCCGGATACTCGTGGCCATTTCAGCGGTGCCGGCCGAGGCGGTCTCGACGCCGCGGGTCACCTCACCCGCGGCCTCTGCCGCCACCCGGCTCTGGGTCGAGGACGCAGCCGCCGACTCGCTCATGACCCGGCTGGTCGCCGTCAGCTCCTCCGCCGCGACCGCCAGCGACTGCGCGTTGACGGCGATCCCGCTGATGCCTTGCCGCAAGTCGGTGAGGAAGCGCGCCAGCCCTTCGCCCATCTGACCGATGGCGTCGCTACCCCCCACCTCGACCTCGCGGGTGAGGTCACCGGCGGCCGCCGCGTTCACCACCGCCAGCATGCTGTCCACCTTGGCCCGCAGGTCGGCCGCTTGCGCCCGCTCCCGCTCGTAACCCTCCTGGGCCCGCCGTTCCACGCTCAGCCCCTCCGTCACATCCTCGCAGGTGATCATCGGGCCCAGGTATTTGCCCTTGTGATCGATCACCGCGCTCACGACGAACTCGACGGTCATCGGGCCAAACCGGTTGAGTGAGCGCTGCGGCAGATTCGCCGGGTCGGTGAGCAACCGCTGGGCTTCACTCGGGCTCTCGTAGAGTGAGGCCAGAGAGCGCCCCGTCAACTCCTCCATCTGGCAGGGCAGGTGGCCCTCGATCGCCTTGAACATCCGTTGGGCCGACTGATTGAGATACTGAACGGTCAGATCGGGATCGCCCGAGAGAATGCAGGCGGGCGAGCTCTCCACCATCGAAAGCACCCGGCCGAGCTCGGTCTGAACCAGCACCTTCTTGGTCACCAGCTCCCAGGTGAGCATCGGACCGGTGTAGTTGCCGGCCGGGTCGTAAATCGGACTCACCAGGAGGTCCAGAATCTCGGGCCCGACCGACACCTTGGACTTGTGGGGGAGCAGAGCCGGGTCCAGCAGCTTGTGCCGATTGTCGGTCAGCTCCTGGAGCAGGGTGTCGATCGGCAGCCCCAGGACCTGGTCCGCCTTGAACGACAGATGGGGCTCGAGTTTCCGGAGTGCGCTCGCCGCCGCGGGGTTGAGGTACTGGATGGTCAGACCACGGTCGGCGTACACGGTGTTCACCGGCGAGTTGTGCAGCATGGAAGAGAACCGCCCCAGATCCACCCGCCCGAGCCCCGCCGCCGTGAGATTGCCGATTCGACGCAACGCCTCGGCCTGAGAGGCGGTCAGGGGCCGGACCCGGGTATCGTAGAACTCGAGAGTCCCGATGACCTGACCATTGACGAGAAGGGGAAGGCAGACCGCGGACCGCACCCCGGCCCGCCGGGCAATCGGTGCCCGCGCAAAGGCCTCCACCGCGCCGAAATCTTCGATGAAGACGAGCTCGCCCGACTTCCAGGCCCGGCCGCTCAGCGCCTCGCCCTCCTGGAAGCGGGCCGCCCGGGTCGCGGCGCGGAAGTCCTCCGCGATGGTGCCCGAGTCGAGCCCGCACTTGAGCAGGCCATCGGTCGGATCCCGACGCAGGTACGCCGCGTAGGCCCACCCGAAGTCGAGACGGACCCGCTCAAGTATTCCGGCAACGGCGCCGGTGAGGGTCGCCGACTGGGCTACGAGATCTAAGGCGCGGAGCACGGCCATCGCATTGGCGACTTCTTCCGCGGACGGGCTGGACGAGGCGGGCTCCGCCCGGGTGGCCGTCGGCCGGCCGGGGGCTGCAACGGTAAGGTCTATCACGGTTCCCTCATTTCTCATGGTGACGCGGCCCTGACCTCGGAAGCCTCCGCCCACAACGTGGTCGCGCGCCTCCCCGGCCCGATCCTTCATGGAGCGTGGTCATGCGAGCGGAGCGGGCTCGAGGGCGAGAGCCTTCTCGACATCCAGCGCGAGGAGCAGGCGGTCCGGCAACTTGTACACCCCGCGGATCAGCTCCCGCACCCCCGCCCTCAGCGTCTCGGGCGGCCGTTCGAATGCTGTCTCCGGCACCACCAGCACGTCTCCGATCTCGTCAACCAGCAGGCTTACCGCCCCCTCGTCGGTCCGAACGACCACATTCATCGGCGCTTGCCCCGGCGGGCGCGGCGCCAGCCCCAGCCGGGCCCGCAGGTCCAGCGCCGTGACAATCTGCCCCCGCAAGTTGATCAACCCGCTCACTGTCGCGGGGGCCAACGGTACCCGCGTCATCGATTGCTCGCGGATCACCTCCTGCACCTTCAGCACCTCGATTCCGAGGTACAGGTCGGCCAGCAAGAAGGTGCAGAACTGCCGCTCCTCTGCCATCTCAAACCCCCGCGCCCGCCAGCTGGTTCATCGCCTCGAACGTCGTCACCCGGCTCGCCTCGATCACGGCGGGCACGTCCAACAGGTCGGTCACCTTTCCCTGGATGACGGCGGACCCGAGGACGAGGCCGCCGGCGGCTCCGCGGTGGAGGGTCAGTGACTCCTCGACGATGTCAAGGATGTTGTCCACGACGAGCCCAACACTTTGACCCTGGTGAGGGTAGACCACCACCTGGATCGGGTCGCGTCCGCCAGGCTGGCTGGCCCCGTCGACCACATCGCTCAAGCGGATCAGCGGCATGATCCGGCCGCGGTACTGGACCACCTCCTGCCGACCGGCCCGCTCCACACTGCTCTCGGGGAACTCCTCCAGGCGGGCAATGAGCGAGAGGGGCAAGGCCATCCGGCGGCCTCCCGCCACACCGAAGAGGAGCAGGGTCTGCCGCTCCAGACCGGACTCGGGGCCCGCGGGGCCGGCGACGTCCTCCTCCTTGGGAGTGCGGTCTCGGACCTTGGAGACCACTCCCGCACCCTGGGCGGCACCGAGCACGTCCAGGATCAGGGCCACGCGCCCGTCACCCATGATCGTCGCGCCCGCGAAGAGGCCTACCCCTTTGAGCAGCTTTCCCAGCGGCTTCACCACGATTTCCTCGGTGTCGTTGATCTCATCGACCATGAGGCCGAAGCTCTGCTCGTCCGCCTGGAGTACCACGATATTCACGGGGTCACTCCGCTCGGGGTCCCGGAAGTCCTGTTGCAGCCCCAACACCTGATTGAAACTGACCAGGGGAAGCAGGTTCCCGCGCAACCGGTACACCGGCGATCCGTAGATCATCTCGATCGCGCTCGCGGTCTCCTCCCCATCCAGCCGCACCAGCTCGAGCAGGCTGACCTGCGGAATCGCGTAGCGATCACCGCCGCTGGTGACGACCAGCGCCGGAACGATCGCCAGGGTGAGCGGAATCCTGATCTTGAGCGTGGTCCCCCGCCCCACCACGGTCTGGATGTCCACGGTGCCGCCGATCTTTTCGATGTTGGTCCTGACCACGTCCATGCCGACGCCGCGGCCCGAGATGTTGGTCACCTGTTCCGCGGTCGAGAAACCGGCCGCGAAGATCAGGTTCAGTACCTCGCCTTCGCTCATCCGCACGCCCTGCTCCGCGGTGACCAGACCCTTTTGAACAGCCTTGGCCCGGATTTTTTCCGGGTCGATCCCGCCCCCGTCGTCGCTGATCTCGATGTTGACCTGTCCCCCTTCGTGGTAGGCCCGGAGGAGCAGGCGACCCTCGGCCGGTTTGCCCGCGGCCACCCGGCGCTCAGGCAGCTCCAGTCCGTGGTCGACCGAGTTCCGCACGATATGGATCAGCGGGTCTTTGATCGCCTCGATGATGGTCTTGTCGAGTTCGGTCTCCTGTCCCTCCATTTCGATGCGGACCTGCTTCTTGAAGGCCAGCGCGAGATCACGAACTATCCGGGGAAACTTGCTCCACACGTTGCCGATGGGCTGCATGCGGGTCTTCATGACCCCTTCCTGCAGCTCCGTGGTGATCAGGTTGAGCCGCTGCGAGGTCGCCACGAAGGCCGAATCCTCCTGAGTGGTGGTGAACTGGAGAATCTGGTTGCGGGCCAGTACCAGCTCACCCACCAGATTCATCAGCCGATCGAGCAACCCGACGTCTACCCGGATGTTGTTGTCGCTGAGGGTATCGCTCCGCCGCTCCCGGACCTCCGATACCCGTGAGTCGGGAGCGCCGGTGGGCGGGGACGCGGCCGCAGGCGCGGACCCGGCAGCCGGGACGAACGCCGCGGGAGCGGCGGGAGCGGCTGACCCAGCCGGAGCGGCGGCCGGAGCGGTCGAGGTGGATTGGAGTCGGGTGAGGATCTCGATCAGCCCGGTCCAGTCATCGGTCCCATCGCGACCACTGGCCTCGATCTGCGCCAGGATCCGGCGGACGGCATCCACCAGTTGCAGCAGCGCGCTGGTAATTTCTGGGGTGAGGACCTTCTTCCCGTCGCGTAGATCACTCAGCAGACTCTCTCCGACGTGGGTCACCTTCCCGAGCTGATCGAAGCCGAGAAAGCCGCTGGTACCCTTGATGGTGTGGATGCAGCGGAAGATGCTCGCCAGGAGCGCCTCGTCCTGGGGCGCTTGCTCCAGCGCCACCAGGTTCCGGTCCAGCTGGTCGAGTCCTTCGGTGGACTCCACCAGAAACTCCTTGACGACCTCATCGAGCTCGCTCACCGCTCACCCTCCGGTGCCGCCGGCGCCGATCCAGCCAGCCGCCGGCGAAGCTGTTCATGGTCGAACCGCCACTGGCTTCCGATCTTCACGCCCGCGATGGTGCCCTGACGGACCATGCGGTAGAGGGTCTGCGGGGAGATTCGAAGCATCTCGGCCACTTCCTTCACGGTCAGCAGACTATCCAGCGTCATGGTCATATCATCGGCAGCCGGTAGGGCTGTGGTGAGGGAGGGGTGACACCGTTGAGCACCTCTGATCGTGGATGCGACCGGGTCAGCGGCGATGATCGGAAAGGCATGAAGGGTGCCAGCGAGGCGGGGCGAGAAAAGCCGCGAAAACACTGCCTGGAAAGGGTATTAGACCTGGGAAGGGAGGCGGAAATTGCCCCTCCCGGCAATTCGTGCCGAGGGGGCGGAGGGAAACGTCAAGGGGAACCTCCTGCCGATCCGACCGTCTAGCGTGACGTCACCTCGGTGACGCGACCGCGGCGACCCCTGCCCTACTCAACCGCCCGGCCGGCCGCAGCCCGCCTTCAATCCGGAACCGCCCCACCAGCGCTTGCAGTTCGGTCGCCACCTTGGCCAGCTCGGCTGCGGCCCGTTGACTGTTGGTGGCTCCCTCTGACGTGCTCTGGGCGGCTTGCGCCACTCCGGTGATGGTCTGGACGATCTCGCTCGAGCCCCGCGCCGCCTCGGTGACGCTCCGGCCCATCTCATTGGTTGTCGCGGTCTGCTCCTCGACCGCACTCGCGATGGTCGTCTGAATCCCGCTGATCTGGTTCACGATCTCCGAGATCGCGTGAATCGCGTCGACGGCACTCTGGGTGTCCCCCTGGATCGACTCGATTCGAAGGCTGATATTCTCGGTGGCCCGGGCGGTCTCCTTGGCCAGCTCCTTCACCTCGTTGGCGACGACCGCAAACCCCTTTCCCATCTCCCCAGCCCGTGCGGCCTCGATCGTCGCGTTCAGGGCCAGCAAATTGGTCTGCTGGGCGATCGAGGTGATGACCTTGATCACTTCTCCGATCTCGGCGCTGGAGACCCCGAGCTTCGCCACCGTTGCATTGGTGACCTCCGCCACCTGCACCGCTTGAGCCGCCACCCGCGCGGCCTCAGCCGCGCTCTTGGCGATCTCTCTGATGCTCGCGCTCATCTCCTCGGTGCCGGTGGCCACCGTGCCGATGTTGCGGCTGACAGCCTCCGAGGCATCCGACACCACCCCCGCCTGGGCCGAGGTCTGCTGCGCCGCCGCGCCCATGTTCTGGCTCACCGCGGTTAACTCGGCCGACGCCGTGGCCAGGGTTTCGGCATTCCGGACGATACCGCCGATGCTCACCCGCAGATCAGCGAAGAACCGGTTGAGGGCCTCGCCTACCTGTCCCACGACGTCATCGCCCTGGACCACGATTTCGCGGGTGAGGTCGCCATTCGCGGCCGCGTTCACCGCATCGAGGACAAGGTCCACCCTAGCCCGCAGTTCTTCGGCCCGTCGCCGTTCCGCCTCGGCCTGCTCCTGTTCCCGGCGGTGCCGTTCTTCCCCATGCAGCCGCTCCTGCTCCCGCTTCTCTTCGGCCCCGAGGCGCTCCCGGGCCGCCTCTTTGTGTTCCCGCTCCCGTTGCTCCTCCACCGACTGGCGTTTCCGCTCCGCCTCCGCCCGTTCCCGGTCCCGAGCCGTCCCGGCATCGTGCCGCTCCTGCCGCTCCGCTACCACCTGACGCTCCCGCTCCTGCACTTCCTGCAGCTGCCGCTCCGCGGCGAGGCGAGCCGTGGTGACCTCCCAGGTGACCATGGGCCCGAGGTACTCTCCTCGCGCATCCATGATGGCGGAGACCAGCACGTCGACCGTCTCGGGACCGAATTGTAGGGTGATCCGGACCGGGAGTCGAGCGGGATCCGAGAGGGCGTGACGATTGGCGGCGAGGTCGGGATGCACTTCCTCGAGCCGGCGACCCACCAGCGACTCCGGGGCTATCGGCAGGAACCGCTCCAAACGGCGAAAGGTCTCGCTCGCGGCGGGGTTCAGGAACTGAATCGTGAGCTCGCGGTCGCAGGAAGAGAGGCTGGCCGGCGAATCCTTCACCATGGCCTGCACTCGCTCCAGCTCGACCCGTTCCTGGGCCACCTGTTCCCAGCGGATGCGATCGGACTTGAAGACGGCGCGCATTCCCTCCAGCGCGCGGTCGAGAGCTTCGGCCATGCGGCCCATCTCATCCCGGCTGGTGACCTGGAGCCGTCCGGTGAGCCCGCCCAAAGCCAGTTCCTGGAGGGTGTGGGCCGCCTGGTCGAGGCGTCGAGCCATGCCGCGGATGACCCGCGAGACGGTGAGCCCCACGAGGAGGATCCCCAGCGCCAGCACCACCGTCGCGAACAGGAAGGCCCGTGCGGTGTCGCGATCGAGCTGTCCGCCAGCCACGACCGCTTCGGCATCGGCCAACCCGCCCAACCGCTGGACCAGGACATCGTACCGGCCCCGGACCGGCTTGTATTTCGTGCGGTAGAGCCGCTTGGCCGCCGCGATCTCTCCCCCACCCACGGTCTCGAGAATGGAGGTGTCCAACGGACGCAGCTCGACACTGTCGAGGCTGCGCATGCTGTCAATGACCTCCCGTACCTCGACGGAGCGGGAGAGCGCTCTCATGGTGTCGATGGTGGCGGCGTTCCGGTCGTACGCGCTGATCTTGCGCTGGGACTCCTTGAACATGCTGTCCGGATCGAGCAACATGGCCTTGGTTGCATCGTCCTGGGTAAGGAGCAGCGCGAGAGAGCGGGTGGCCATTTCCTTCACCTGCCGGGCCTCGAGGAGACTCGCCGCGCTGTGCTTCACGCTCTGCCGGGTATAGAGCTGCGCCCCAACCGCCACGCCCACGAGCGGGACCAGCGCCATCGCCAGAATCGCGTGGAACTGGCCGGCCATCGAGGTGCCTCGGCCGCGAACCGACTCGACCAGCCACCGGAATGGGCGCCAGAGCGCCCGGGCCATTGCTGTGATATGCATCTGTCCACCGCTCCTGATGGTTTCGTGTCGGATTACTGCTTCACCGTCACAATGAGCTTCATCGTCGGGTGAATGGCGCAACGAACCTCCGAGATCCCCGCGTGCTCGAAGGAGATCGTGCTCTGCTCCCCGGGCCTCTGGGTGCGGAGATCGAACTCCATTCCGGGCGTCTGCGAAAACACGTTGTGGGTAACGGCGTCCTCGTTCTTGAAGATGAGCGGCTGTCCCGTCTGCAAGGTCACGGCGCTCTTCGAGAAAGACCGGTCCTTCTGGATGATCTGGACGCCCTCACTGCCCCGCGGCACAGGGGCGGCGGCGATCAGGCCGAAGACGGCAAGTGGGGTGAGACCACGCATGGCGATTCTCCTTTGCGTCATCGGGGTAGAACGGGGACCACGACCGGCTTGTCCACGCTGGTGAGGGTCTGCAGGAACGCGACCAGGTCGGCCTTCTCCGTCGCCGTCAGCCCGAGCGGCTGGATGTCCGGCGACAGGCTGGGCCGCTGGACCGCGCCGCCCTTGTCGTAGAACTCGACGACGTCCTCGAGGGTCGCCTCCGAGCCGTCGTGCATGTACGGCGCGCGCGACGCGACGTTGCGGAGCGTGGGGGTCTTGAAGGCGTGCTGCATTGCGACGATCCCGGGCAACAGTTTGCCGCGGCCGGGATCCTCGCCGGCGAGACCGATATCGCGGAAGCCGTCGTCGGTGAACCGCCAGCTGGTGTGGCAGGCCGAGCACTTCGCCTTGGTGTTGAAGAGCTCGAAGCCCCGCTTGGCCGACTCGGAAATGGCCTTCCCCTTGCCCGCGACCCAATCATCGAACGGAGCGTTGCCCGACACCACGGTGCGCTCGAAAGTCGCAATGGCCTGTGCCACGGTCTTCGAGGTGATCGATTGGCCCGGGTAGGACCGGTGGAAGCTGGCCTCATAGCCGCCGATCGCGGCGACCCGGGCGACCATGCTATCGAGCGGAAGGTTCATCTCGCCCGCCGACTGGATCGGCCCAACCGCCTGATCTTCCAGCGTGGCGGCCCGACCATCCCAAAAGAGCGGCTGGGCCCAGGCGGTATTGAGGATGGTCGGCGTACGCCGGCCGAGCTCCTTCATCCCGTGTCCGATCCCCTTGGGCAGACCATCGCCCCAGGAGAGTCCGGGATTATGACAGGTGGCGCAGGCGATCCACCGCGACCCCGAGAGCCGGGGATCGAAGAACAGGGTGCGCCCCAGCAGTTCCCGTTCGGGGGTATAGGCGTTGTCGCTGGGAAACGGAATCGACGACGGCCGGCGGTATTGCTCCGTGAACCGCACGCGGGCCGGCGTATCCAGGCCGGACCGGGCGACGCTCCGGTGAGCACCGATCACGATCACGATGGGCAGTACGCCAGCCAGCACAGTCCCCGGCACCCACCAGGCGCGGAGTCCCTTGGTCCAAGCAGCGCGTTCGAACACGATCTCGATCTCCAGATTCTTCAGTGTGTCCCCACACCCGATTTCCGCGCGCCGGTCGGACATCCGGGTCGGGTGACGCGACTCGCCGCCGGTAGAGTATCGCCCCGGGGGGAAGCAATCTTTAGCTTGGGCGGACGGGCGGACGGGCGGACGGGCGGACGGGTGGACAGGTGGACAGGCGGACAGGCGGACAGAAGGATAGAATGACAGAAGGAC
>JBGPJS010000027.1:0-16387 GCA_041485505.1 Gemmatimonadota bacterium
GCTTGAGGGTCGCGGTCTCATCGGCGAGAAGGACGATGTGTTCAATCATATTCCTCGGTGGTCGCGGTGAGAGGAACCGGCATTCCCGAGCGCTTCGGTCGGTCTTCGGGTTGCGCGATCCGAAGTGAAGATAGTGCACTCGCTCGCGCAGCGTCACCCCTGAGTGGCCGATGGTTTCCGCGCACTCAGATGACGCGACCGAGCACCGCCAGATACACTTGCAGCGTCTCCAGCGCCATGCGGCGCCAGGTCCATTCGCGCGCGCGGGCCAGGCCTCGCTCGCGCAGGGCGGCGCGGAGCCCGGGGCCGGCCGACAGCCGCAGCATGCTCTGTGCGATCTCTTCGATGGCCAGTGGGGCAAAGTAGAGCGCCGCGTCCCCACCAACTTCCTCGTAGGCGCCGTTCCGCGCCGCGGCGACCGGAGTGCCGCAGGCCATGGCCTCGAGCAGCGTCATGCCGAACCCCTCGTAGAGCGACGGGGCCACTGCGGCGGTCGCATGTCGGTAGAGCGCCGGCAGAGTGGCGTCGTCCACGGCGTCCAGCCAGCGGAACCGCTCGGCCACACCCCGTCGCCGGGCCTCCTCCCCAAGGCGCTGCAGAGTGCGCTCGTAGAGCGCCTTGCCGACGTATACCAATCCCTCCGGGACCCGGTCCATCACCCCACACCACGCGTCGAACAGGCGCTCGTGGTTCTTGCGGCGGTGGTCACTGCTCACACAGAGAAACCAGCGCTCCGGCAGGTGGTGCATCTGCCGTAGCCGGTCACGCTCTCCGCGCGCAGCCGACGGCGCGAAGTGCTCCGAGTCAACCCCAAGATGGACCACGCTAACCCGGTCCGCCGGAACCTCGAGCTCGCGGACCACATCCCGCCGGGTGATCGCGGAGATGGCCACGAGGTGCGCCGAGCGGCGGTAACTGCGGCGCAGGCGGGCCCGCAGCATGGCGAGCCGGAGTGGATGGCCGGACCGGCCCCGCTCGTCTGGAAGCACCAGCGGGATCAGGTCGTACGTGGTGGAGACGATGGGGCAGCCCGATCCCAGCGGCGGCACCGCGGGATCTACCGAATGGAAGAGGTCGACACCGGCGGCGCGGAGCAGCGTACCGCTCAGGAACCGACGCCGTAGCCGGTGCAACCTGGAGCCGACCTCCTCTCCGAGATCCTGGCATTGGTCGAGCGCAACCGAGATGGGAACCGGGCGGTGGAGCGAGGACGTCAAGCCGTACAGTTCGATGCCTGCAAGGTCCCTGGGCGGGAGGGCGGCCAGTTGGGCGGCGAGATGAGCGGCGTAGCGACCGATGCCACCGTGTCGGTCACGCATCTCCAGAGGGGTGAGATCCAGGCATACCCGCACCGGAAGCACGCCCCGGTCAGGCCGGCACGCGCCGCGCCATCCGGCCGTTCCGGTGGAGCAGCCAAGCGACGCCACAGAGCGTGATTACGGTATTGAGGCCCTCGGTCCCCAGCGTCGCCAGTCCGGCCCCGGTCGGTCCCAGCCTCGGGATCAGGCTCAGGCCCAGCGTGACGTACACCACGAGATTGAATGCGGCGCAGCCAGCCACCCAGTGGTACTTGCCAAAGGCGTAGAATACAACACCAGAGATCTGGTTTTGGAACATGAACGCGGCAGCCCAAGCCAGCGCCGAAAGCGCCCCCGCGCCCGCCGCGAATTCGGGGTTGAGCCAGTGGAGCACCTGCTCGGACCAGATGGAGACCACGGCCGCGAGGGTGCAGGAGAGCAGGGCGGATCGTAGCGAGTATCGCACAAACATGTCTCGGAGCTCTTTGATGCGGTGTTGTGACGCCAGACGGGAAAGGACCGGGAGCGCGCTGAGCGCCAGGATGCCGCCCACGACCACTAACGGTTCGGCAATCTTGTAGGCCGCGTAGTAGTGGCCGACCGCGGCGACCCCGCCGGAACGTTGTAGCAGGAAGATACCGAGCCGGGAATAGATCATGACGATCACTTCCACCAACCCGAGCGGGAGTCCTGCGAGGACGACCCGCATCGTGCTCGGCCAGGTGGCTTCCTCGGCGGCTGATCCTAGCACCCCGAGCTCCAGGTCCGGCGTCCAAGTCCAGCGGCCGATGGCCCAGGTGAACCAGAGCGTCAGATAGTCAGCGACCACCCCCAGGGCAATAAAACCCCCGATGCCGACCTGCTGGTGGATCAGGAGCTGCACCGCGGCCAGGTAGATGGCGCTCACCCCCACCTGAACCGGGATAAGCCGCTCCATGGCGTGCGCGGCCTGGAAGCGTACCGTGAGCGTCCCGGCGTAGGCCTGCGGGAACAGTCCCAGCGCAAGCAGCAGAAGCAGCCACCGTTGCTCGATCCAGCTTGGCACCGCCAGGCCCAGGACGGCAACCACACAGACCCCGATCGCGCAGCTGGCCGTCTTGACCCACAGAATGATGCGGATGAGTTCCGGTTGGGTCCGTTGCCGGAGAGCGGCAGAACGGACACCGGCGGTGTCGAGGCCGAGGCTGGTGAGGACCCGGAAGACGTCGAACGCCGCAACCAGGACGCCGAAAAGACCCCACCCCTTCGCGCCGAGGTACGCCGCCATCTGCAGTGTGGCCACCGCACGGAGAATCGCACCGAGCTTGCGGCCGATCAGCGAGGCGAACGCGTTTCGCAGCACCGACGACGCCGAGGCGTCGCGTTTCATCGAGGTTTTTCACCCACGACCACGAGGTCGACCCCGCTCAGGGCCCCGGGGCCGTAGCGCAGGACCCGGGGGATGAGCTTGAGGCCGGACAGCCTGGTTCGAGGATCGGCGTAGGAGCTCCGGAGCGACAGACCGGCGGCGGCCAGCATGGCCTCAAGCAGCGGTCGGGCGTAGGGACGGACGTGGGTGGGATCGCACCAAAAGAGTTCGGACCAGACGAAGAGGTTGGTGATATTGGGCGTCACTATCACCAGCGGGGCCCCCGGTGAGAGCAGCCGAGCGCAGAGCTCGACCAAACGCACCGCCCGGCCCCCGTCCAGGTGCTCGATAAGCTGGGAGCAGAGAATGCCCCCGAAATGGTCGCCCGCGGCTGCCTTGGCGGCGAGGAACTCGACCACATCGGCCTGCTCTACTTCGGCAAACCCGTGGTCATGGCACTCGCGCACCGAATCGGGATGGCTATCGACCCCAACAGCGGGAATACCGGCATCCCGTAGGATCCCAAGGAAAATGCCCCGCCCGCTCCCGAGATCCAGTACCTTCCCTTCCCCCCGGCTCCGGAAGTGCCGCAGGTAGTCGCTTTGTACGTGAGCGACCCAGTTTCGCTCCGCGAAGCGGTACAACACCCGGCCCATGAGTCCATCGTCAGCGCGAGTCACTCCCTGGAACCTGCTTTCGAATGCGCCATCCACCACCGGTCCGCCGGCCACGGCAATGGCGTCGTCGAGAGGTGCATGTATCGAAGCGGGCCATCAATCTATCCCCGACGCCGGCACGGAACCAGATAGATGAAGCCTCGTTGCGGGTCGCGCTGCCGGGACCGACCGTCTCCGCCGAAGCCCACCCACCGGCGACTCCCGGTTGCCAGAACTTGCCTCGCCGAGCCATCATTCAAGAATGCGCGAAGCTAAGAGTCTCCCATGGTGCTAGCCCTGGCCCTCGCCGTCGCCGTCGACTCCGCCACGATCCGCGACATCACCCTCGCGCCGGGCGAGAGCTTGCACGTGACCATCGTCGGCACCGGCCGGCCGGTGGTGATCCTGCCGGGGCTGGTCGCCTCGGCGTACGCCTTCCGGAAGGTCATTCCGCACCTGGCCGAAGCCGGACTGCAGGCCATCGTGGTCGAGCCGCTCGGGGTGGGCGCATCGGCGCGGCCGCCGAAAGCCGATTACTCCCTCACCGCCCAATCCGACCGGATCGCGGCGGTGCTCGATACGCTCGGTGTCTCGAAGGTCCTGGTCGTGGCCCACTCCGTGAGCGTTTCCATGGCGCTGCGACTGGCCTACCGGCGGCCCGATCTGGTGGGCGGCGTCCTGGCCGACAATGGTGGTCCGGTGGAATCCGCCGCGACGCCTGGAGTGCGGAAAGCCGCTAAATTCGCCTGGATCATCAAACTCTTCGCCGGCTCGGGAACGGTGCGGAAGAAGATCCATGAGGGGCTGATCGAAACCTCCGGGGATACCACCTGGATCACCCAGGAAGTGATCGACAATTATGCGGCGGGCCGCGCGGGCAACCTCGGCGCCGTGCTCGATGTAATGAAAGGGATGGCTCGGTCCAGGGAGCCTGAGCTGCTCAGCAGCCACCTGGCGGAGGTCGGCGTTCCGGTGCGGCTGCTGGTGGGCGCGGCGCCCAACGGCAGCGGCATCAACGTCGAAGACCAGGCGACCCTGACGCGGGAACTCAGGACGCTGAGGGTGGACAGCATCAGCGGCTCCGGCCTGCACATCCATGAGGAACAGCCGGAGGTCGTGGTACAGGCCATCCTGGAGATGGCAAGAGCGGGACAGTAGCGGTCTAACGGCTCAGGGTCATCTCAGTGAGTGACTGGGCACACGAGAAGGCAAGGCCGATGCTGCGAAGACTGATCCCTCGGAGCCGCACCCTTTCCAGGATCCTCACCATACTGGAGCAGATGCATGCCAATCAGGTGGACCAGACGCTGCAGATGCTCCGGCAGGATGCTCGCCACAAGGATCCGAAAAATCTGATTGGATCCGGCTTCAAGATCTACTCACAAACCGATGAAGACGGACTCATCCGGGAGATCTTTCAACGGATCGGTGTGACCGACAAGTCCTTTGTGGAGTTCGGAGTGGGTGATGGTCTGGAGAACAACACGCTCGCCCTCATTCTCCAGGGCTGGAAGGGCCTGTGGATCGAGGCCCATGGTCCCTCGGTCAGGAGCATACGCAACAACCTCAGGACCACGATCGGATTGGGCGCGCTGAAGGTGCTCAACTCCCGGGTAACGACGGGGAACATCGACGATCTGATAGCCGGTGCGATGGGTCAGGGAGAGATCGACTTACTCTCCATAGACATCGACGGGAACGACTTTCACATCTTCAATGCGATCCACTGCGTCCGGCCCAGAGTCGTGGTGATCGAGTACAACGCCAAGTTTCCGCCCCCGATCCTTTTCTGCATGGACTATGACGTGAGCCACGTGTGGAAGGGCGACGACTTTTTTGGCGCATCACTGAAATTTCTTGAAATCGAATTCGAGAAGAGGGGTTACTGGCTCGTGGCCTGCAACCTCGCGGGCACCAATGCATTCTTTGTACGCAAGGAACTCGCGGGGGATCACTTCCCGAAGCCATTTTCGGCGGAGAATCACTACGAGCCTGCGAGATACTACCTTGCATCCTTTCGCGCCGGCCACCTGCCGTCGCATAGGACCCTGGAACGATCACGTTCGCCCCGTGCTACCTGAATGCGCCACCGTACTCCGCGCCACCGTGTACCTCAAGTCCGGCGGTTGAAGCAGCCGGTGCCAGATCCATGCGCTCTCTACTGAGACGACCTGCCGATAGTTCAGGCGTTCGCCTTCTCCTGGTGGTAATCGGTATCGGCCTCCTGGGCCTGCTCTACTATGTCCAGGCCCGCTTGTTCGGAGACCTCCCTTCCCCTTCGATCTGGTTTGCCAAGGGCATCGATCACGGCCCCTGGCATGACGACGCCAGGGGCTGGATCTTCAGCTTGTTGATCTTCGGCCTCGCGATTTCAGCACCGTTTACGGTCACCTGGGCCTTCCGGGCAGCGGCATTTCGGGCCAACCGAGAAGACCTGCCTCTGGCCATCGCGGCAGCCGTCGCCAACATCGGATTGCTGGTCACCTATCTCCAGCTGATCTATTGGACCATCGACTAGTGCCCCGGCACCGAGATGTTCTCGACCCTCCCCGACAGCGAGTCTCCGCCCACCGTTGCCACTCCGCCGGCCGACTGGGTGCCGGCCGCTGATGATCGAACCTCCGATTCCCGCCGACCACGCCGAATGGCTCCGCCGATGACCGCCAAGGCCCGGGCCCAACTCTTCCGTCCGGAGTGCGACACCGGTCACCCGGTTGGGATTGTGAAGCGGTGATCCACCTGCGTCTTGCGTGCCTGACGGGTCTTCTGCTCGCGGCTCGACCAGCGACCGCCCAGCAAGCTTCCGTCTTCCTCGAGGAGATGACCTGGACCGAAGTGCGGGACGCGATCGGGGCAGGCAAGGTGAATGCGATCGTCTACACCGGGAGCACGGAGCAGAACGGTCCCCACATGGTGCTGGGGAAGCACAACTTCATCGCGCACTATGTCGGCGGCCGCATCGCGGAGGAGTTGGGCACGGCGCTGGTCTACCCAACGCTCCCTTTTGCGCCCACCGGCGATCCGATCGCGCGAACCGGCCACATGCGCTTTCCGGGCTCGGTCTCGCTCTCGTCCGAGGTGTTCGGTGGGGTGGTACGGCAGGTGGCCGTGAGCGCCCTCGCCGCGGGTTTCCAGAACGTGTTCCTGATGGGCGACCACGGCGGCGGCCAGGACGAGCTCAAAGCTGTCGCCCAGGCACTCGATGCGGAGTGGGGTCCCAAGGGGGCGCACGTCTACTACGTGCCCGACTTGTACTACCGGTCGATGGAGCAGACTCGCGCCGACCTGGCTGCGCGTGGGATCAGCCTCGGCACTCACGCCGGCCCGGGCGATACCTCGGAGCTCATGTTCATTGACAGCACCGGGCGCTGGATTCGCCGCGACCGGCTGGCCGCCGGCGACAGCACGCGGGAGGCGACGACCGGCGTAAATGGCGACCCGACCAAGGCCACCGCCGAACTGGGGCGCCTCTTCATCGGCCACAAGGTGGCCAACGCCGTGGCCCAGATCCGGCAGTTACTCCACCGACCCCGATAGGGCGCCCACCTCCGCCACACTCGCGAGTACCCGATTCGGCGTCACCCCGCTTTCCTTGAGTTTGCCCTCCCGGTACTTCCCGGTCCGCACCAGCCACCCCTGATAGCCCGCCCGCTGGGCGCCCTGCACATCGGACCAGAGGTCGTCCCCGACCATCACGATCTCCCGGGTATCGAGGTCCGGCGCCAATCCCAGGCTCGCCACCGCGGCGCGGAAGAATTCCGGGCTGGGCTTGCCCGCCACCGTGGCCTGCTGGCCCGTGGCATACTCCAACGCCGCGACGAACGGCCCGGCATCGAGCGCCAGGTTGTCACCTTTCTTGAAATACCGATCCCGGGAGAGCGCGATCAGCTCCGCCCCGGCCATGAGATCGTCGAACGCCTCCTGCAGGAGGGAGTAGGTCCAGCGCTCGCCGAGGTCGCCGAGGATGATGGCGGTGGGGCGGGAAGAGGCGGGGGAAGCGTCTCTCCCGCCACTTCCGCTCGTGCCTCCCACCAACTCCAACTCCTCCAGGTCCACCAGCGTCGCCTCGGAGACGAATGGCGCCACCACCCGGTGCCTCCGCGCGCGCGCGATGGCGACCCCGACCCTGAGAGGAGTGAGAATGTCATCGGCCTCGACCTCGTAGCCGTACCCGCGGAGTCGCTCGAGGAGCCTGACCCTGGGCTTGCTGGTGGTGTTGGTGACACAGCGGAACGGCACTCGGCGACGCTTGAGCTCACGCAGCAGTTCGACGCCGCCCGGAATGGCCCCGCTATCGGTGTAGAGGGTGCCGTCGAGGTCGAAGAGGTAGGCGAGGGGCATTGGGAGAGTTGTCGTTGTTGGGGCGCGCCACCGCCGAGAAGGGCCGAGAGCGACCTGGTGTCTCCCTTCCGCTGTTGCTCCCTTGCGGTGGTGACGGTCACCCGGTAAGTAGGACGAACACGGATGAAATGTAACGGGCTCCTCCTCGTCGGCTTCGCCCTCGCGGCCTGCACCACCCCGCCGGCTTCCGCGCCGGTGCCGGTCCCCTCGGCGCCTGCCTCCTGTGACCATGCGATCGATGTCCGCGACGAGCTCTACTTCGGGTTTTCCAGGCCGGGGGGCGGCACGGTGGTGTTGGCGGAGTGGAATCGGTTTCTCGATTCCGTGGTGACCCCGCGATTCCAGCCCGGCTTCACCGTGCTGGAGGGGCAGGGCCAATGGCGGAGCCGCCTCACCGGAGAGCTGGTGAGGGAGCCGTCACGGATTGTGATTATCGTCCACCCCCATTGCTCCGGGAACGAGCGGGCGATCGACGAGATCATCGCCGCGTACAGGAAGGAATTCGATCAGGAATCGGTGGGCCGAGTGACGAGCGTGGTGCGGGCGGTATTCTAGGGGGAGGCCGACCCTCGGATGGCGGCAAGAGGAGGTACTCGGGACCGCTATGACCAAGCTCTGCCGGCCTGGCTGACATCCATCGGGGACCTGACGGCTGCCAGGATCGCGTCCCGCAATCCCGCGTAAGACACCTCCGGCACCACATCGACCCGCCACTGCAGCCGGTGTAGCTGCGCCTCGCGACCATCGCTCGCCAGCATCAGGATCTTGACGCTCGGATCGGCCCGGAACAGTCCCTCGAGGCCCCCCTCTTCGGTGCCCGCAGTCTCCAGCACGATGACGTGAGGGTGAGTCCGCGCACAAACCGTCTCCAGCGGCTCTCCGTCGCGAATGTCGTCCACCAGCTCCACGTCCCGTTCGGCGGAGAAGCCGGCGGTGAGAATGTCACGCAGGAGCCGCGGCATCCGGCCCAGGACGATGCGAATGCGTTCCACGGATGGGCTCCGCTGGGGCGCCAGGGTGGCAGAACGAATGTGGCGAGTGAGCCGAGAGGAGGAAATGGACCGAAAGACAGATTTCCGGCCTACCGGCGGATCTAGATCGGTCGTCGGCCGGATGATCGAAATTCAGTCGTTGATCGCCGGCAGTCCCGACCAGGGCGTGGGACGCCGCGGGTCCCGACCTCGCAGACGGGCTGCCGCCTCCGCCCGACGGTGAACATGGAGCTTCTCCAGGAGATTGTGCACGTGATTCTTGACCGTGGCGACCTCGATTCCCAGTCGGGCGGCGATCTCCTTGTTGGATAGTCCCAGATCGATCAGGCGCACGATTTCCGCTTCGCGGGCGGTGAGCGGGCTCCGGGGTATCGGCGCCCCGCCCACCGCGGTACGCCAGGCCAGACGGCGGAGCAGAGTCCCGGCGAGGCGAGGCGAGCACAGCAGCTCCCCGCGGACCGCGCTCTCGATGGTACTGGCCAGCTCCTCCACGGAGGCCTCGCGCGGGACGAATCCGGTGATTCCGGCCTCGGCCCATTCCAGTAGCTTGTCCTCCTGATCGGGCACGCCCAGCGCGATGATGCTGGTGTCGGAGAGCCCGCGCCGAATGAATCGGAGTGTGTTGAGGCTCTCCGCCATGGCCTGATCCAAGAGGACGACCATGGGAGACAACTCCCGGGCAAGGATGAGCGCCTCGGCCGCTCGGGTGGCGGTCCCGACCACAACGAAGGGGCCCCGCTCCCGGAGGCACTCCCGAATCCCTTCGCTGTAGAGTCGGATGTCGGACGCGATGAGGATGCTGATCATACCAACTCAACTATGGGACCGTCTGGTACACGTCAAGCGGGGGACCCGGCGCCTCGCCCAATATTTCAGACTCCCGGTATCTGTCAAGCCTGCGGGTGGTCAATCCCGGACTTCACGAACCGGCGACGATCCGGGCTCCGGAGGGATCTAGATCCTTTCTGATTCTTGACAGGCCGAGACAGGAGGGCTTTTAAGGGACGGGTGATGACGAGAATCCGAACACTCTCAGCTATCGGACCAGGGGGAACTATGCGCGACGATCGTCTTTCCCGCGGCAGCCCATCGACGCTGCTGCTGGCCGGACTTCTGCTCTGCCTGCCGGGCACCCTTCCTGATTCCCCCCGGAGCGTCCTCTGGGGGGCTACCGGGCACCGGATCGTGGCGCGACTGGCCTACGGCCTCCTGACGCCAACGGCAAGAAAGGCGGTCAACGGACTGATCAAGGACCAAGGCATCGCGGCGATCGCCACCTGGGCGGATGAGATCAGGAACAGCCGCCCCAAGACTAGACCGCTGCATTTCGTCGACATCCCGTTGAGCGCCGAGGCATTCGACAGCGCCCGCGACTGCAAGGCGGGCAACTGTGTCGTCTGGGCGGTGAAACACTATCGGGACATTCTGGCGGACCCGACGGCCAGCAAGGCGAATCGGGTGGAGGCGCTGAAATTCCTGGTGCATTTCATGGGCGACTTGCATCAGCCTCTCCATTGCGCCGACAAGGGCGACCGGGGCGGCAACGATTTCCCAGTCACTTTCTTCGGAAAAACGAACAACCTGCACTCGGTATGGGATTCCGGGCTGATCGACGAAGCCGGGATGAGTGAGAACCACTACGTCTCATCCCTCCATTCGCGACTGGCGCAGGCCGATACCGCGGCACTCGCCCTGGGTACGGTGGAGGACTGGGCCAACGAGTCCCACAAGCTGGCGGCGGAATACGCCTATGACAGCCTCCAGCACCATGGCAAGCTGGAAACCAAGTACTTCGATCAGACCATCGACGTGGTGGAGCAACAGCTGATCAAGGCGGCGGTACGGCTGGCGCGGGTCCTGAATGAGGCCCTTGGCTGACGAGCAAGGGGAGGTTCCCCAGGGTGGCCGGGACGGATGGTTGGCCCCAAGGTAGGGACACCCGGAGAGACGGGCAGGGGCCGGCAGGGTCACAGTGGGCGAGAGGCTGGTGTCGCAAATGAGGCCCTAAGTGTCGCAAACGGGGCTCTAGACCGCCTCCGATTTCAGCGGTACTCTCTGGGGACGCGGCCACTCCCAACGCGATTCGAAGTCCGTGATGGTGCTCTCGAGCCCGAATGGGTTCGCCCCGAGAATTTCAGGTGGCAGGCGGTAATTCATCTCGCGCCGGAGTGGAAACCATGGCCACCGCGTACAAGGTCCGGTCCGGCGACACCCTGGGGAAGATCGCGGTCAAGTTCTACGGCAGCGCGGGCCGCTATCCGATGATTGTCGCCGCCAATTCGATTGCCAATCCCGACCGCCTCACGCTCGGCCAGGAGCTGATCATTCCCGATGCGGCCACGGCCGCCGCGGGACTGGGCCCTCCTGCTTCCCCCCCTCCCGTTCAGCCGGCGCCGCCGCCCAACCCGTTCAACGCCCTCAACGACAAACGGCTGGCCGGGCTCCATCCCATCCTGGCCACCCGGGGGCGGAGCATGATCGATTTGTGTGGCCACGCCGCGGTGGCCCTGCTGGTGACCCAGGGGCTGCGGACCTACGCGGAGCAGGATGCGCTGTATGCCCAGGGACGGAGCGCGCCGGGGAAGATCGTCACCTACGCCCGCGGGGGCGAGAGCTATCACAACTTCGGCCTCGCATTCGACGTCGTGGTGCTGGATGCCTTGGGCAAGGCGGACTGGGACAGCGGTCACCCCGCCTGGGCCACCGCGGCGGAGATCGGGCAGTCGGTAGGGCTGGAGTGGGGTGGGTCGTGGAAGAAGCTCAAGGATCTGCCACACTACCAGTACACGGCGGAGCTCGACCTGAAGGAGTGTCGGGCGCTGCTGAGCGAGGGCGGACTGGCGGCGGTGTGGGCGCGGGTGAGTTGAGGGGCGAGGAAACCTGGGTGCGGCCTGGTCGGAGCGCCGAGCACGTCTGACGGAGGGAGGAGCCATGCCGAAATTCACCACGGCCGCGTTCAACACCGGCCAGATCCCGACGATCACCTGTATCAACCAGGCCACCACGTCCCTCGGCGTCGACTTCACCAAGCTCGTCGCCACCATGCAGAAATTCCTCGACCAATGCTTCGTCCCGGTCTGGGGCACCCCGGCGCACCTGGAGAGGGGAAAGAAGACCAAGGCGGGAAATTGGGCCATGCTCTTCATCGACGACGCTGACGCCGCCAACGCGCTGGGGTACCACGATCTCACATCGGACGGATTCCCGCTCTCCAAGGTGTTCGTCCGGACCACCATCGACAACGGCGAGAAGGTGAGCGTCACCGCGTCCCACGAGCTGGCGGAGATGATGGTGGATCCCGCGATCAATCTCTGCTCCACCGGTCCCAAGAATCTGTTGTACGCCTACGAAACCGCGGATCCGGTCGAGGAACAGTTCTTCTCGCTGGATGGCGTCGCCATGACCGACTTCGTCTTCCCCTCCTGGTTCGAGGCATTTCACAAGCCGAAATCCACCCAGTTCGACTTCATGAAGAAAGTGGACCGGCCCTTCAAGATCCTCGCCGGAGGGTACATGCCGGTCTTCAAGAACGGCAAGTGGACCCAGATCTTCGGCTCTGCCCCCAAGCAGAAGCGGTTCGCCAAGGAGGACCGGAGAGGGCACCGGAGCACCTGGCGCGGACGGGTGCATCGGATGATATCGTCAAAGAAGGGACGCTGAGGTCGAATGCCATGGTGATGAAGGGCTGAACCGGGAGGTATCGAAAAACATGAAGACAAACGGCTCGCAAGCCAGGCTCCGGGTGGGCCTGCTGCTGTCCACTCTTCTGACGACCGGTGCCCTGACCGCGTGTTCACCCAAGGTCTATGTCTTTCAGGCCAGCCCGACGCGGCTCTGCGCCGGCCAATCGACAACCCTGACCTGGAAGATCAGGGGCGCCGGACTTCTGACCTCGGTGCCGTCGCTCCCCGGGACCGGCCCGGTGGGTGACAGCGGGGCCCGGAGCTTCCTTCCTACTGATACCACCCATTTCTCCATCACCGCCACCAAAGGTGGAAAGGTCGCGCAGGGTGACGTGGTCGTCATCCCCTTCCAAGTGGGCGTCGAGAAGTCGCTTCGATTCCGGGCCGACTCCCTCGAGGACACTATGCTGGTGGCGCTGGGAGATCTGGCCTCTGAGGATTGGGATTCAGCCGTGCGGATCAGGAGCGTCGCGGACACGCTGGACCGGCCGCTCCGGGTCACTCACGCGGGAAAAGACGTCGAGCTCCAGGCGGGTGGGGCCGTCTCGGAGTCGCTCAAGGGAACCCCGGTGAGCGGGCACTGGGAACTGCGAGCCCCAAGGCTTTCCCGCGAAATCGCCGGGGCCACCAGTCCCCCACCCCGGGACCGCCTCGGCGTGCTTCTCACACTCGACTGCGGAAAGTGAGAGTGGCCTGTGACTGATCTCTCCTTGGTCGATACCATCGTCCTCCTGATGTTCGAGAACCGATCGTTCGATCACATCCTGGGCCATCTGAGCTACCGGCAATACGCCAACGGGACCGATATCAACGGTCTGCTCGATCCGTTGACCCAGCCCGGGTACGAGAATCTCTACGCCGGGGAAGCCTACAATCCGTTCCCGATGCGGGACGGCACGCTCCCCGATGACCTGCCCCATGAGCGCGAGCTCGTCACTACCCAACTGGCGTACTCTAAGCCGGTCAAGCGGTACACCATGAGCGGCTTCGTCGAGGCGTACTATCACGCCACCCCGACCCAGCGCACCCTCAAGCCGGAGACCATGGGGTTCCTCACGCCCGATCAGGTGCCGATCACCAACTTCCTGGCCAACAACTACGCGGTCTGCGACAACTGGTTCGCGCCTCTCCCCACCAGCACCCAACCCAACAAGCTGATGGCGCTCACCGGCGACAGCCGGATCGATCATTCCAGCGGACTGTTTCCCAAGGCCGATCCCACCCTCCTCGATTGGTGCGAAGCGCGCGGTATCCGCTGGCGGGTCTATCATGCCGGCATCTCGTTCTTCGCCCTGCTGGGACGGTTCGATCTGGTGTTCGGTCCCAACTTCCGTTCGACCGATCACCTGCTTCAGGACGTGATGAACGAGTCGGCCGCGGAGTTCCCTCAACTGATCGTGGTCGAACCTTCCTACGGCGATGCTCCCCACCTGGGCTCCGATCATCCCAATGACAACCACCCGCCGCTGGCAGTCGGGTTCGGGGAGCAGTACCTGCGGGAGGCCTATGCCGCATTGACGAGCAACCCGGCGCGCTGGGCCAGGACAGTCCTCATCGTGACCTACGACGAGCACGGCGGCTTCTTCGATCATGTGCTTCCTATCAAAGTGCCCTACACCCCGCCAGGCAACGAGTACGCCCCATTCGACAACACGGGGATCCGGGTGCCGGCCATCGTGGCATCGCCTCTCGTTGCCTCCAGGACGGTGTGTCACAACCAGATGGATCACACCGCCATCCTCCAGTTCCTGGCCGAGAGGTTCGGGGCGGCCGGGAAGGGGTACTCGGCGACGGTCAATAAGCGGCGGGATGCCGGCATTACCAGCGTCTCACAGGTCCTCAACCTGACGTCGCCCCGTACGGCGATCCCATCGGCGCCAGGCATGCCGATTCTGGCCCAGGCCATCATGGGTCAGCCGCCGGCGCACCCGACGCCGATGCAGCTGGCATTCCAGAACGCCGCGGCGGCAATGGTCAGCCAGCACCCACAGGAGACGGCGACACTCTACCCGGCACTGGCGCACTGGCAGCTCACGGCTGCCGGGACCGTCGCCGCGACGCCGCAGGCTCTGCGGCAACCGCCGGCTCTTCCGGCGGCCGCGACCAAGGGAGGGAAGAAGCCGCGCCGAGGGTGAACGATTCTGGCCGCCAGTTAGTCGCGAGAAACAGCGCAAACCGTCTGCGCCCGGCATTGGGAAGCAGCGGTCATGACCATCGTGCTCGCTCCAGCGAGGCGGTGGAAACGGTTGGGGTTCGGGGAAGGGGTCAGCCCCCGGAAGACCCCACTTAGGGAGTCCGCGACGTCACTGCGACTCTAGTCGCATGGTACACTGCTCATGGAGGACAGATGAAACGGATCGAACCGTATATCTATGAGGTCGTGCCACACGAGGTCGTGTCGTTCTTGATCCTGCCGGATGGCACACCCGGCTTCGTCACGGCTGCTGAAAACGGCCACGCCATCGCGAACAGTGATGGTCTGGACCATCCGACTTATTCCTTTCCGATCGTGGAAGACCCCGGCAACAGTCACTTTGCCATTCTCGAGTTCACTTTTACTCCCGACGATGACGCCACAGCAAAGTTCGGCATAACGGTTCATAGTTCCAATGGAGAAAGCTTCCCCGAAAGGCCGGTGCGGAAAGACGACCCGTCCACCGAGCGGCAGTTCGAATTCAAGGTCAAATGAGGGACACCACACGTAACGGGGAGCCAGTATGCGAATAGTATGGCGTGGCTGTGCGGTCGTGATTGTGGCCCTCGGGCAGCCGAAGCCCGCTTGCGCCCAGAGCTATCAGGATCCGCCGCCGGTATTGACAAAGGCGACCCGCGACGCGGCCGCGCTGATTGTCAAGGCCGAATTGGAGCAGGCGGGCGATGGGCCGGGCCAGCTGAATACCTTCTGGAACGGCTTGGTCTTCTACGCCCTTGCCGACGCTCTCCCTGGTGTTGCGGGGAAGCCTGGGATTCGGGACGTTTCTCCATACTGGTATCTCGGCGAGCTTAAACGGAACGACAAGCAGCTGGGATCTGCAGCTGGCGCATCAGGTTCGACCAGCGCGGTGGAGAGGCCCGGGCTTCCAATGTTCCTTTCGCTCGCCATTGAGCACGGGGCGATCGAGAAGAGCGTCAGCGGCACCAGCGTCAGCTTGAGTACCACTCCTTATGCCTTTCTCAAGCTCTTCGAGCGGGATTCACCGTCGAACTTTGAGAAGTATGGGCTGTGGAGGCGCCTTGGCGTTTCGGCGAGTCTCCCACTCTCGGACACGTCTGCGACCGCGAGCAATTTGAACTTGCGCGGCGTTTCAGCGTGGTCGGTCCGAGTTCGTGCCTACGGGGATCATAGCACTAGGTCGAAGGAATTCGCTCGACTATGGCAACAGCGCATCCAGCCGAAGATCCAGAAACGACTCGATGCGCTCACGAGAGGCCTCGCCCAAACCTTCAACAGCGCAAAAGCGTTCTCCGCGATCAAGGACAGCCTGCGGACTATAACGGTCGATACGATCAAGATCTTTCTCGCCAGCCACAAAGATTCCGCCGATTCAACGGTCACTGAGCTGGCCAACCTAATCCTCAGTGCCCTCGAGAAGGGTATTCGACTGCCGATCACCGAGGACAAGCTGCAAGTACCCGACACGGTCGAGGCCATGGTCACCAACGAGCTGGTCCCGGCCCTCCAGGCCACTCACCGGGATCTGCAGGGGATTGACCAGGAAGTGAATGAGATAGTTGACCAAGTGAACCGCGGGCCGTTGCTCACCATCGAATACACGAACCACCGGGCGGACTCCCTTTCGGGACGATCGGAAGTCCAACTCCTATTCCAAGGGCGTCTCGCTCCGCTGGACATCATCGCAAATGCAGGTGTCGATTTTTACCACCACCCCGATCCCGTGCGAAATCAGTCCACGGTACGCAGCTACGAGGCAGCGGTGACCTTGCAAGGGGTCTTGAGCCAGGGCCTCTTTCCCATGTCCGCAAGCTCGGGCGGAATTGTACTCTCGGCGAGCGGAAGACTCAGCCGAGTGGTCGAGCTCGACGATTTCATCGCTATCGCGCAGCTCAA
>JBGPJS010000028.1:0-15940 GCA_041485505.1 Gemmatimonadota bacterium
GAGCGTGCTGGATACCGTGCCACTCACGGTGCCCGTATTCGGTACACAGGTAACGTTGAAGTTGACCGTAACCGTGCTCCCGTTCAGTAGCCCGGTGTAGTTGCCGGTGCTTGGCGCGGTGCAGTTGGGAGGCAGGTTGCCGAGGGTCACGGTCCCGGTGGGCACCGAGGCGGGAACTCCAGTGACCGTATAGCCGCCGTTGGCCAGCGTCGTCACCGCCGGCCGGGCGGGTAGCCCGGTTGGCGTTACCACGACGCTCACCCCGTTGAGTCCGCCGCCCAGACTGTTGCTGACGGTCCCGATGACCTGACCGGAACCGGCCGAACAGGTCACCGTGATGTTGACCGTGACACTGGCGCCGTTGGCCAACCCGCTGTAGGCGGTCGGGCTCGGCACGGTGCAGTTAGCCGGCAGGTTGGAAACCGCCACGGCGCCCGCGCCGGCTGGGACGCTGGCAACGCTGTATTGCCCGCCACCCAGGGTGTTTACCGCCGGGAGCGCGGCGCCGCCCGAGGGCGTCACCACCACACTCACGTTGTCGAGCCCGCCGCCCAGGCTGCTGGTGACGATTCCCTGAACGGTGCCTCCGATCGGCGTGCAGGTGACGGCGATGTCGACCGTCAGCGTCCCGCCCGCGGCAAGTCCGTTGTATGCCGTGGGGCTCGGGGCCGCGCAATTGGCGGGCAAGTTGGAGAGGGTCACCGTGCCGGCCGAGTTGGCCACGGGTACCGAGGGCACAGAATACGAACCGCCGTTAGCGGTGGTCGCCGCCGGCAGGGCCGCGCCACCGGTTGGGGTCACAACAACGCTGACGTTGTCGAGTCCGCCGCCCAGGCTGCTGGAGACGGTCCCCTGCACCGTTCCGGTTCCGCCGCCGAGCGGCGAGCAGGTCACCAGGATGTTCACGCTCACGGTTCCGCCACCGGTCAGCCCACTGTAATTGGCCGGGCTCGGCACCGTGCAGTTGGAGGGAACCCCGCTCACCGTCACCGCACCGGACCCCACCGCAACGTTGACCACCGAGTACAGTCCACCGGATTGGGTGAGCACCGAGGGGAGAGCCGAACCCCCGGTCGGAGTCACCACAACCGTGACGTTGTCCAGGCCGCCGCCCAAGCTGCTGGAAACGGTGCCCTGCACCGTACCACCGGTTGGGGTGCAGGTCACGGTGATATTGACCGTCACCGTGGCGCCGTTGGTCAGGCCGTTGTAGGCCGTCGGGCTGGGCACGACACAGTTGGCGGGGAGGTTCGAGAGGGTAACCGTACCGGTCGGGGTACTCGCCGGGACGCTCGCCACCGCGTAGGTCCCGCCGGCGGCCGTCGTGGCCGCGGGAAGTGCCCCGCCGCCGTTCGGCGTCACCACCACACTCACCCCCACCAGGCCACCACCCAGACTGCTGGACACGGCGCCATTGATGGTACCGGTGGCCGGCAGGCAGGTGACGCTGATGTTGACGGTCACCGAGCCACCGGTGGTGAGTCCGGTATATGGGACCGGCCCCGGCACCGTGCAGTTGGAGGGAAGGCTCGACAGGGTGACGGCCCCGGTGGAACTTGTGGTCGGCACCGAGGATACTGCGTAGCTGCCCCCGTTAGCCGTGGTCACCGGTGCCAGGGCGGACCCACCGGTCGGCGTGACCACCACGCTCACGTTGTCCAGCCCACCGCCCAGACTGCTGCTCACGGTTCCCTGAATGGTTCCGACCAGCGGGGCACAACTCACCGCAATGTCCACGATGACCGTGCCGCCGTTGCTGAGTCCGTTGTAGGCCACCGGCGCGGGAACGGTGCAGTTCCCCGGCAGGTTCGAGAGAGCGATGGTGCCGGTGCCGGCCCCTACCGGTATCGACGCGACGGTATAGGCGCCACCAATCGAGGTCACCGCCGCAGGCAACGCACTACCTCCGGTCGGGGTCACCACGACGCTCACGCCAGGCAGGGGACCACCGAGGCTGCTGGTCACGGTGCCCTGCAGAGTGCCGGTGGGCGCCGCACAGGTCACGACGATATTGACGAACGCGGTGCCGCCGTTGGTCAGCCCGCTGTAGTTGGAGGGGCTCGGCGTGGTACAGTTGGCCGGAACACTCGAGAGGGTCACTGTGCCGGTGGACGTCGTCGCCGGCACCGACAGGACGGAATAGGCACCACCGTTCGCGGTGGTGACCGCGGCCAGGGCGGAACCGCCGGTCGGGGTCACCACCACGCTTACGCCATCGAGGCCACCGCCCAGGCTGCTGGTGACACTGCCCTGCACGGTGCCGGTGGGCGGCGTGCAGGTCACCGTGATGTCCACCGTCACGGTGCCGCCGTTGCTGAGTCCATTGTAGGACGTGGGCGCCGGAACCGCACAATTCGAGGGCAGGCCCGAGAGGGTCACCGTGCCGGTGGAAACGGTCGCAGGCACTGCGGCCACCGAGTAGAGACCGCCACCACTTGTCGTCGCGGTTGGAAGCGCCGCGCCCCCGGTCGGCGTCACCACCACGCTCACGTTGTCGAGGCCACCGCCCAGGCTGCTGCTGACGGTCCCCTGCACGGTGCCGATGGGGGCAGTACAGGTCACGGTGATGTTGACGGTCACAGTGCCGGCGTTGGTAAGACCACTATAGTTGGCCGGACTCGGTACCGTGCAGTTCGACGGGAGGCTGGAAAGCACCACGGTTCCGGTGGAGGTGGTCGCCGGCACCGAGCCGACGGAATAGGCTCCTCCGCTCGCGGTCGTGACCGGGGCCAGGGCCGAGCCACCGGTCGGCGTCACTATCACACTCACGTTGTCCAGGCCGCCACCCAGACTGCTGGTCACGGTGCCCTGCACCGTGCCGGTAGGTGGCGTGCAGGTCACCGTGATGCCTACGATCACCGTGCCGGCGTTGGTGAGGCCATTGTAGGCGGTCGGCGCCGGCGTCGTGCAATTGCCGGGCAGGTTGGAGAGGGTGACCGTCCCGGTTGGATTGGTCGCTGGGACCGAGGCAACCGTGTAATTGCCACCGCCCGCCGTGGTCACCGGGGCCAGGGCGGAGCCGCCCGTGGGCGTCACCACGACGCTCACGTTGTCCAGTCCACCACCCAGACTACTGGAGACAGTCCCTTGGACCGTGCCGCTGCCGGCGCCGCCGCCGGTCGAGCAGGTCACCAGGATGTCCACCGTGACACTGCCACCGCCCGTGAGTCCGCTGTAGTTAGTCGGAGCGGGGAGGGTGCAATTGGCGGGCAGGTTGGACAGCGTCACGGTACCCGATCCGGTGCTCACGCTGAGAACGCTGTAGTGTCCCCCGCCCAGTGTAGTCACCGGTGACAGCGCCGATCCACCGTTCGGGGTGACCACCACGCCGACATTGTCCAGTCCGCCACCCTGACTGCTGCTGATCGTCCCCTGTACCGTCCCGGTGGTCGGAGTGCAGGTGACGGTGACATCGACCACAATCGTCGAGCCACTGGTGAGTCCCCCGTACGGAGTCGGACTCGGTGCGGTGCAATTGCCGGGGAGATTGGCGAGTGCCACCGTTCCCGTCGGCGTGGCGGCTGGTACGGAGGAGACGGTATAGCCCCCACCCACCGCGGTGGTGGCTGCGGGAAGCGCCGAGCCACCGGTCGGCGTGACAACCACGCTGGCGCCGCTGATACCACCGCCCAGGCTGCTCCGCACTGTACCGGTTATTGTGGCAATCCCCGCCGAGCAGGTCACGGTGACGTTCACGGTCACCAGGCCCCCAGCCGTGAGGCCGGCGTAGTTGGCTGGCGCCGGGACCGTGCAGTTCCCCGGCACACCCGAAAGCGTCACCGTGCCGGCGCCGGTCCCGATGGCCACACCCGTCACCGTGTAGGCACCGCCGGCGCTGGTGATCCCCGGCCCAGGGGTGGAGCCGCCCGTCGGGGTCACCTGCACCGTCACCCCCGCGAGCCCGCCGCCCAGACTGCTGCTCACGGTGCCTTGCACTGTTCCGGTAGTGGGCGTGCAGGTAACCGTAATATTCACCGCGACAGTTCCGCCGCTCGCGAGCCCGCTGTATGGCGTCGGAGCCGGGGTGCTGCAGTTGCCCGGCAGGTTGGAGAGCGAGACGCTGCCGGTGGAGGTCGTGGCCGGCACTGAGGAAACAGCGTAGCCGCCACCCACCGCCGTCGTCGCCGCCGGCAGTGCCAGGCCGCCGGTCGGGGTAACGACGACGCTCGCGCCGCTGATGCCGCCTCCGAGACTGCTCTGCACGCTTCCGCTGATCGTGCCGGTCCCGGCGGCGCAGGTCACCACGATGTTCACGGTGACGGTCCCGCCCGTCGTAAGCCCGGCGTAATTGGCGGGACTCGGCACGGTGCAGTTGCCGGGAACATTGGAGAGGCTGACCGTGCCGGTGGAACTCGCGGTCGGGACCGACGGCACGGAGTAGTTACCCCCATTCGCGGTCGACACCGTGGGAAGCGCGGCGCCGCCGGTCGGCGTGACCACCACGCTCACCCCGTTGAGGCCGCCGCCCAGGGTGCTGGATACGGCGCCCTGCACTGTGCCGGTCTGCGGGGTGCAGGTGACGGTGATCGCGACCGTCACGGTACCACCGTTGGTCAGGCCGTTGTAGGCGGTCGGGGCCGGAACGGTGCAGCTGACCGGAAGGTTGGCGAGTGTCACGGTGCCTGTCGCGGTGGTCGCGGGAACCGGGGAGACCGAGTAGTTGCCGCCGCCGGCGGTGATCACCGCCCCGAGAGCGGCGCCACCGGTCGGCGTCACCACCACGCTCACCCCGTCGAGGCCGCCGCCCAGGCTGCTGGTCACCGTGCCCTGAATCGTTCCGGTCCCACCCCCACCGCCATTGGAGCAGGTCACCGTGACGTTGACCGTGACGCTGCCGCCGCCCGTGAGCCCGCTATAGCTGGCGGCGCCAGGCACGGTGCAGTTGCCGGGCAGGCCCGAAAGCGTCACCGTGCCCGAGCCGACGGCCACGTTGATTGCGCTGTAGCGGCCGCCGCCGGCCGTGGTCACCGCGGGCAAAGCGGAGCCGCCGGCGGGAGTCACCACCACGCTTACACCATCGAGTCCGCCGCCGAGGCTACTGGTCACCGTGCCCTGCACGGTACCGCCGGTCGGACTACAGGTGACGGTGATGTTGACGACCACCGTGGAGCCGGCGGTGAGTCCGTTGTACGCAGTCGGACTGGGCGCCACGCAGTTGACCGGCAGACCGGACAGTGACACGGTGCCGGTCGCGACCGACGCCGGAACCGAAGGCACCGAGAAGAGACCGCCGCCGGCGGTGGTCGCGGTGGCAAGCGCAGCTCCGCCGGTCGGCGTCACCACGACGCTCACCCCGTTGAGGCCGCCGCCCAGGCTACTCTGAACCGTGCCCGCGATGGTTCCGGTACCGGCGGAACAGGTCACCGTGATGTCCACCGTCTTGGCCGCACCGGTGGTCAGCCCGCTGTAGTTCACCGCCACCGGGATCGTACAGTTGTTCGGCAGACCGGAAAGCGTCACCGCTCCAGTGCCCGGACCGATCGGCACGCCGGTCACGCTGTAGGCGCCGCCAGCGCCGGTGGCCACCGCTCCGGGCGCCGTCCCGACCGTTGGGGTCACCTGCACGGTTACTCCGGACAACCCGCCGCCGAGACTACTGGTCACGGTGCCCTGCACCGTTCCGCCGGTCTGGGTACAGGTCACGGTGATGTTTACGGTCACCGATGCACCGGCGGTGAGTCCGTTATACGCCACCGGCGCGGGCACCGGGCAGTTGGCGGGCAAGGTCGACAGAGTGATTGTCCCGGTACCTGCCCCCACCGGAATGCCGGTCACGTTATAACCACCACTGACCGAGGTCGTCGCCACGGGACGGGCGGGGCCACCGGTCGGGGTCACCACCACGCTGACCCCCGATAGCCCACCACCGAGGCTGCTGCTGATCGAACCGCTCACCGCGCCAGTGGTCGGCGCGCAGGAAACCGAGAAATTGACCGTGACGGTCTGCCCGGCGACCGAGGTGACGGTCTGTGAAACAGGAGCGATGCAGCCGGAGGGAAGGTTGCTCAGGCTGATCGTCGCCTGGCCGATCGGTACGGTCGAAATGCTGTAGGAGCCGTTGTTGCCGCTGGTCGCGGTCTTTCCGGAAGGCGCCGCGGTGACGGTCACTCCGGTGAGTGGACCGCTCTGGGGTGAGGTGATCGTTCCTGAGATCGTCCCGGTCCCCCCGGAATTGGGTCCGGCGGAGTCGTGCTTACAACCAAGGGACAATGCAAGAATGACCAATCCACACAGGACGATCCGGCGACTCATGACGTTCTCCGGTGCAAGTGCAAGTTTGGGCAGGTTTTGGACTTAGATGGCCGGGTCGGACCCGTCCGAGGTCCTCGGCCAGGGCCGAGCCGAAGAGACAACGGCATCCTGCAGCGTATAGCAAGAGGCAGGCCGCCTGGGGAAGCGGGGCTCAGCGCTCCAACTCCTCGACCTCAGCCGCTGCTCGCATCGCGTCGTCGTCCCTGACTGCTTCCGCTATCAGATGCCGGGAGCGGTCTGGAATGCTACCCTTGGTCGGGCCCATGGAGGCCGACTAATATCAACCCGGCCTTACGCCTCCCACAACCTCCACCCGGGTCTTCCTGTGCGCCTCACCACGCTGGCACTCGCGGCAGCTGCTCTCACCCCCAGGCTTAGCGCCCAGCAAGCAGCCGAACCGGTCACGGTGCCGCCGCCGATCACCGACAACTCACCGTTCCGCCGGCTGGAGCTTCCGACCCCCGGCAGCGTTCGTGCCGGCAGCGGGGCGCCGGGGCCAGACTACTGGCAGCAGCGGGCCGACTACGTCATCCGCGCCACCCTCGATACGGTGGCGCGAAGTGTCTCGGGAGCGGAACTCATCGGGTACACCAACAATTCTCCCGACACCCTGCGTTACCTCTGGCTTCAGCTCGACCAGAACCTCTTCAGGAACGGAAGCAAGGGAGCCCTGATCTTCGATCCGAACAGCCGGTTCGGGACCGGCGGCGCCCAGGGCGGATTCAGTCTCACCCGTGTGGCCGAAGCATCCCCCCGGGTGGCGAAAGGCCAACACCGGCTGGCTCCAAGAGACCTCCCCTATACCGTGAATGAGACCATGATGCGGATCGACCTGGCGAGGCCGCTGCCCCCGAAAGGGAAGGTCTCACTCGATATCGCCTGGTCGTTCCCGTTCGGGACCAACAGCAACCGGATGGGTGTCGAGCTGGTGGACGGGGACTATGTCTTCGAGACGGCCCAATGGTATCCCCGGCTCGCGGTCTACGACGACGTGCGGGGCTGGAACACCGAGCAGTACCTGGGCCAGGGAGAGTTCTACCTCGAATACGGGAAATTCGACGTGAGCCTCACGGTACCGGCCAACCTGCTGGTGGCCGCGACGGGGGTGCTGCAGAACCCCCTGGTCGTGCTGACAGCAACCCAGCGGGCCCGGCTGGTGCAAGCCCGAAAGAGTGACAGCACCATCACCATTCGCGGGATGGCGGAGATCGACGATCCGGCGTCGCGGCCGGGCTCGGCCAGCGGGATGCTCACCTGGCATTTCACCGCCGACAGTGTGCGGGACTTTGCCTGGGCCGCGGCGCGTCACTTCATCTGGGATGCCGCCCGGATCAACGGTGGGAAGACACTGGCGATGAGCTTCTATCCCCCCTCCGCCGACTCAATCTGGAATCAGTCCACTCAGTACACCAAGACGGCCATCGAGAACTACTCCAGTCAATGGTTCGTCTTCCCTTACCCGATCGCGAACAACATCAACGGCATCGAGGGCGGCATGGAGTACCCCATGATCGTCTTCTGCCACAACCGGACCAATCCTCAGGCGCTCTACAGCGTCACCGACCACGAGTTCGGCCACACCTGGTTTCCCATGGTCGTGGGCAACAACGAGCGGCTCTACCCCTGGATGGACGAGGGGTTCAACACCTTCATGAATTACTATAACTGGGAGAAGAAGTACCCGGGGACGCCCAACCGGCGGGGCAGTATCGGAGCCTATTTGCAGGCCGAACTCTCGGGCCGGGCCCAGCCGATCATGACTCCGGCCGACCGGCAGGTCCAGCTGGGACAGGGCGGCTACAACAAGCCGGGGCTCGCCCTGCGCACCCTCCGGGACCATGTGGTGGGAGCCGCACGGTTCGACCCGGCCTTTCAGGAGTACATTCGCCGCTGGGCCTTCAAACACCCGACTCCGGCAGACTTCTTCCGTTCCATGGAGGACGGACTGGGCGAGGACCTGAGCTGGTTCTGGCGCTCGTGGTTCTACAGCACCGAGACGCTGGACCAGGCGGTGGATTCCCTGGCGGTGGTGACCGATTCAGGAGGTCAACTCAGCAGCCACATCTTCCTGAGCAGCCCTGGGCCCATGGTCATGCCGGTCGAGCTGCGACTTGGGATGGAGGATGGGACAACCATGCGTCTCAGCCTGCCGGTGGAGGTCTGGTATTTCGGTTCCCACTACACCGCGGTGGTGCCGGGACCCCAGCGAGTCGCGACGGTGATGGTGGATCCGGATTCGGTGTTCGCGGATGTGAATCGGGGCAACAACACCTTTCCCAGGGTAGTAAACTGAAGGGTGAACGGTAAACCGTGAACGGTAAACAGGGGCGGTTGTGCGGTCCGGTTCACTGTTTGCTGTTTACTGTTCACCGTTCACCGTTCACTCCTCTTACGGCGTCGCTCTCCCCACCAGCCTGGCCACCCATAGCCCCGTATTGATATCGCTGGCGTAGATGTATCCGCCGTGCGGAATGGCGCTCCAGGTGAGGGCCATGTTGGGCCGGTAGCCGTCCAGCGCGCCGGTGTAGACGTTTCCGATCACTCGGCCCTGAGCCTTGAGGTCGCCCAGCAACTCCCCACTCACGTCCAGCACCCGGATACCGCCGTTGTAGGCTCCAATGTACATCACTCCGCCGTCTACATAGAGGTTGTGCACCCCAAACTCGACCGGGTCGTACTGGGCCACCTTCCGGGGGTGGCTCAGGTCGGCGACATCGATGACCTGCATGAGGCCCCGGGTGGGAAACTGCTCATGGGACGCCAGGTCCGCGTCACCGGGATAGGATTCGTCGCCCAGAAAGACATAGTGCCCGTCGGCGAAAACCGCGTGGGTCCCCGCGATATAGCCCGGCGGATAGAGCGCCGCGTGGTTGTAGTTGTACTGGCTCACGAACACCGGATGCGACGGCGAGCCGCCCTTGATTCCGCGGCCCACGTCCAGGATAACCAGCCCGTCCCGCCAGTAGGCCAGGTAGGCGATCCCGTTCTTCACGTACACGTCGTGCAAGTAGCGCTGCGGAGAAATGCTCAGGAATTCGACGTCGTAGGCGCTGACCCCGGCGCGGGGAAGCTCGTAGCGGCCCACCTCCACCGGCTTGGCGGGGTCCTGGAAGTCGATGATCCGGAGGCTTCCGGTGGCGTCGCTGGTAGCGTAAGCGTAGTGACCGTCCACGAAGGCGCTGTGGACCCCGCCGGTGAGGGTGGTACTGTACTGTCCCACGATTCTTGGGTGCAGCGGATTCGAGGCATCGAAGAAGATCAGGCCATTCTTCCGATCGCTGGCACCTTCGCGGGTCAGCACGCCGAGCCGGCCATCGGCGGTGGTCATGACGTCGTTGATCAGACGGGCGTCCACCACCAGCGAATCGGTGAGCGCCGGTGCCGCCGGATCGGCGATGTCGTAGGTGTACAATTCATTGGAGATGGTCGCGACGTACGCGGCGTTGCCGTTGAGCCAGATCTCCGCGCCCTGCACGCCGGCCGGGAGCCGCGCGTGCGCCACCAATTCGGGAACCCGGGTCTCCAGCCTGGCTGTCGCCTCGATCGTGGTGACGGCGGCAACGGAGCCGAGTGAAACGGAGACCAGATACCTCCCCGGGGTCAGCGCCACGAAACGTCCATCGGGCTCTACTTCCGCCCCCGCCCCCTCCACTCCCCAGACCATTCCGCCGACCCGTGCCGGCAAGCCGTCCGCCTTCCGCGGCTCGGCGTAGAGGGCGACGACCTCACCGACCCGAATGGTCGCCGGAGCAATGATCCGGAGACTGCTCACCGGGTTCGGCACCACCGTCAGCGACCGGCTGGCCTCCAATCCAAGGGAACGCACCGTGATCCGCGCGCGGCCGGCCGCCAGTGCCCGCACGGCGCCGGTGCTCGATACCTCGACCGCCCTGGGTTCCGATGAGGACCACTCAATTGGCGAGGCTGGAACCGGATCGCCCACGCTCGTAAAGGCCTGGGCGTCCATCCGGCCGACCCCCCCGACGACGATGGTGTCAGCGCCCACCAGGGTGAGCGAGGTGGGTAGACGCTCCTGAATGTCGAGCCGCGCGATGCCGACCTTTCCGCCTGCCACTGCGTAGACGAAGGTGCGGCCGGCGCGGGTGGTCGTGACCAGCCCGGTGGAGTCGGTGCCCGCGATGTCGAAAGGGGTGGCGAACCAGGTTACCTGCTGTCCGCCGAGGGCCCGGCCCGCCGCGTCCCTTACCGTCACCTCTAATTTCGCGACCCCACCGGCGCGGACGGTGAGCGCGGCAGGCCTGACCTCTACCGATGCGGCTTCCTGCGCCAGTGCCAGCGCCGGGATGCTCACGCAGAACAAGGTGAGAAAGGCTGTGCGCATGCCACAGACTCCTTGTGACAGAGAAAACGGCGACTGCTTACGGCCATCCTCCGCTTCCAGAGTAGCTCCATGTTTCGAGCCGGGGAATCAATGGGGGAGCGATAGCTGCCAGAATCCGCTCACCATGTCCACCGCGTACAGGGACCCGCCGTAGAGCTGGACCCCCCAGACGTAGCTGTTTCCGGAGCCCCCGGGCTGGATTCGGGCCATCTCCCTGGATGCCAGATCGCCCGACAGCGTGCCCGAGACATCGAGTGCGACCACGCCGCCATTGTAGTAGGCGGCGTACAGGATCTCGCCGCTCTCATCCATCCAGAAGTTGTGGGGCCCGGCGCTCTGGCTGGTCCCGCTCATATGATACGTGGCCACCTCCACCGGGCTGCTCAGGTTGGAGACGTCCACCACATGGATGTCCCCCGAAGAGGAAGCGCCGATGGTGCCGGGACCCTCCTGCCCGATGAACACGTACTTCGCCTGCCCGGTGGTCGGGTTGTTGAACCACCAGGCGTTGTGGGTCTCGCCACCCGCGGTGGTCACGGTGGAGATCAACTGCGGCGATGTCGGGCTCCCCCCGTTCCTGCCGTCCCCGACATCATAGATCATGAGCCCGTTGTTCCAGGCACATACAAAGGCCAGCCCCTTGCGGACAAAGGTGTCGTGAATGCCGTAGTACGGGGGTATAGGCGTCGACGAGGCGAGCGTGATCGTCCCGCTGGCGACCTGGGACAGGTCGAAGATCATCAGTGTGGGGAAAGGGGGGTCCCTGGCCTCAAAGGCGTACAGCTTGCCGCCGATGACTGAAAGGCTGGAGGTGTGCACGCCAAAGGATACCAGGAAATTCGCCACCAAGGTCGGCGCGGCCGGATTGGCCAGACTGTAGACCCAGAGCCCGCTATTGAGTCCACCTTCGGTGCTGAACACCAGCCAGAGGCTGTCCGGGCTTACCTCGAGATCGCTCACCGTCGAAATGTCCGGCGTGACAATCGAATCGACCAGGGTGAGGGCCCCACTGAGACCGAGCTGCCAGATCTTCACCGCATTTCCAGGCACCCCGCCCCGGGGGTATCCACCCCAGGTTCCGGTGTAGGCGTAGCCACCCGCGACCCAGAGATCGCTCCCATAGCGCTCCGGCACATTGTTGCCGCCGCCCAGTACCGTGAACTGGAGGTCCGCCAGCTCGGTAAAGAGGACGCTCGCCGAGATCGTGGCGAGCCGGGCTTCGACCGTCACCGGCCCGCGGGTACTGCCCAGCGTAAGGGTGACCGACGCGATCCCCCCGGCATCCGTGACGCTGGAAGCCGCGGAGAGCGTGCCCACACCGGAAACAACTGACCACTGCACCGTCGAATCGGCGGCGGGAGCGCCTGACCTATCGTGCACAACTACGGAGAGCGGTTGAGCAAGGACGCTTCCAACAATTCCGATCTGGCCGTCACCACCGTTGGCCAGAATCGGACCGGTAGAGGAAGCCTGAGTCGGGTCGCTCCCGCAACCGGCAAGTCCGCCGGCAAGCGCGAAGGCGACCGCCAGATGCATGGCTCGATTTCGAGCGATACTCGAACCCACTATTCCGGATGCCGTTTCTGGGATGAGAGTATCAAAGTTAGTGGTGAAGATGCTCCATACCGTGACCCGCCTCACTCAGCGCGCCATAGCGCCCCATGCGGTGCCCCATGTCTCTCCAGCCCAGCCGGACCCCAAACGAGAAGGCCCAGATCCGGTCGGTTCCATAGAAGGACTTGGGATCGAAGATGCCGGCATCAGCTTTGGCCACCGCGGCCAGCGAGGCCTCGCCGAATGGAGTTACCGTCAGGCCTTGGGCGAAAGGACCGAGCTCATGGCCGTACCCGGCCGTATTGATCGTCCACCGGGTAGTCCCCAAGATGGAGTTCTCAAGGTGAGGCCGGATCGAGCGGAAAAGATCGACGGTCCGGCTGTCCTCCGGCCGCTCGGAACGCTCGAAGCGATAGTAGGGACGATGACGCCCCTTCGACCATGCACCTTCCGCCAGAACGGAACGGAAGACGAAGAAGCCGTTGGCCTCCTCGGAGCGCGCCCATTCGATCATGCCATACCCGCGGCCGCCCCACACCGGGCGCTCCACGCGGGCCGAGACGCTCCACTTGAAGTTCTCGGTACCGGCCCCCGGGCGGTGCTCCGGGGAATGAACCTTGGCCCGGGAACCCTGCACCTCGACGCCACCCAGCGGATGCAGCGTGAGACGGAGCGACCAGGAATCGCCGAACCGGCGCGGCGTCCCCCCAAGCAGAGGCCACTGCCCCGGCCGTTCGGGCTCATCCCCGTCAAACAGTCCCCCCTCGGCCACGACCGGTCCGGCCTTGATCGCCACGATGGCGACCGCACGCTCCAGGATCTGGCTCAAATGATGGTTCACCGGGAAGCGGAGGGTCGGCCGGTTCATCGGATCCTCGCTCCCGAACGGGGCAAATCCCTTCCCCACGCTGAGCGAGGTTCGAACCGGCCCGTCAAGCTGACCAAAGATATCGTTGAACGAGAGGACCAGCTCATGGACATAGGTATGGGGATGTCTTCGGTCGATGAACCCCTCACCCCAGTCTCCCGGCGCGAGCTCGCCGCCGGGCATGGTCCATCCCTCAAGATTGGCCGTCGCGTGGAGCACGAGCCGGTCGTTCCAGGCACCGAGGTGCAGCATCAGTACCGGCTGCACCAGCTTCGCCTCACCCAGCGATCCGCGGCCGGGGATGTCACTGATGTGGTCGTAGACGAAGACAGCGCGGGCGGAGAGATGGGCAGTGAAGCCTTGGGCGGGGAGGGGTGCCGGGTCCAACAACGGAGTGAACAGTAAACAGTAAACGGTTAACAGGCACTTCCCACCGCCCCTCCCAGCGGAAGCGCCGATGGTACACCCCGGTTCACTGTTCACTGCTTACTGCTCACGGTCAGATCCCCACCCCGACCCCGGCCTCTTCCCGTTCGGTGAGGGTGGCCTTGAGGTAGTCTCGATACATCCGAGAAATCCATTCGATGCCGATCTCCTTGGGGCAGGCCTCCTGACACTCGCCATGCCAGGTGCAACCGCCAAACCCTTCCAGATCCATCCGGGTTACCATGCCGAGGGCGCGCCGGTACCGCTCCGCCTGCCCCTGTGGCAGAAGCCCCAAGTGACCGATCTTCGCGGAGGTGAAAAGCATCGCGGAGGCGTTGGGACAGGCCGCCACGCAGGCCCCGCAGCCGATACACTGGGCCGCATCCATGGCGAGGTCGGCGTCGGTCTTGGGAACCGGGAGCGCATTGGCATCGGGGGCGCTCCCGGTGGACACGCTGATGTAGCCCCCGGCCCCGATGATCCGGTCCAAGGCGCTCCGATCGACCACGAGATCTTTGAGGACGGGGAAGGCCCGCGCCCGCCAGGGCTCGATGTAGATCGCGTCTCCATCCCGGAAACTCCGCATGTGGAGTTGGCAGGCAGCCGTGCCCTTCACCGGGCCGTGCGCCACTCCGTTGATCATCATGCCGCAGGATCCACAGATCCCCTCTCGGCAGTCGTGGTCAAAGGCGACGGGGCTCTCGCCCTTCTCAGTCAATCCCTCGTTGATCACATCCAGCATTTCGAGGAATGACATGTCGGGGCTGATGTCCCGCGCAGCATAGCGCACCATCCTCCCAGGGGCCTGCGGGCTGGGTTGGCGCCAGATGTGGAGCGTGAGGTTCATCATGGGCAAAATGGCCGTTAGCCGTTAGTCGTTGGCTGTTCTGCTTACCGCCGCCTGCCACTCACCGCCGACTGCTAACGGCTAATGGCTAACGGCTACTTGTAGCTCCGCTGCGACAAATGCACATTCTCAAACACCAGCGGTTCCTTGTGCAGGACCGGGCGCTTCCCTACCCCGGCATATTCCCAGGCCGCGGCGTAGCAGAATCGCTCGTCGTCGCGCTGGGCCTCGCCGTCCGGGGTCTGATGTTCGACCCGGAAATGCCCACCGCAGGATTCCTCCCGGTGCAGGGCGTCGAGGCACATCAACTCGGCGAACTCGAGAAAGTCCGCCACCCGTCCCGCTCTCTCCAGTGCCTGGTTGAGCTCGGCGTCGCTCCCCGGGACGTTTACGTTGCTCCAAAATTCCTCGCGCAACGCCGGAATCTGCTGCAGCGCTTCCTTCAGGCCGCCGGCGGTCCGCGCCATCCCGCACTTGTCCCAGAGCAGCCGGCCCAGTTCCCGATGAAACGAATCCACCGACCGCTTGCCGCGGATCGAGAGGAGCTTCTTGGTCCTGGCTTCCACTTCCGCTTCGACCGCCCTGACCGCCCGGTCCTCCGGGGCGATCGGATCCAGCCTGGCACCGGCGAGGTAGTCCCCCAGGGTCGCCGGGAGAACGAAGTATCCGTCCGCCAGTCCCTGCATGAGGGCGCTCGCGCCCAGCCGGTTGGCGCCATGGTCCGAGAAGTTGGCCTCGCCGATCACATGGAGTCCCTCGACCGTGCTCATGAGGTTGTAGTCCACCCAGAGCCCACCCATGGTGTAGTGCACCGCGGGGTAAATCCGCATCGGCATCCGGTAAGGATCCTCGTCGGTGATCCGCTGGTACATATGGAACAGATTCCCGTACCGTTCCGCGATCTTGTGCTCGCCCAGGCGCTTGATGGCATCGGCGAAATCGAGATAGACCCCGAGCCCGACCAGCCCCACGCCACGTCCCTCATCGCAGACTTCCTTGGCTGCCCTCGAGGCAATGTCGCGGGGCGAGAGATTTCCGAAGCTCGGGTACTTTCGTTCGAGGTAATAGTCCCGCTCGTCCTCAGGGATCTGTTCGGGCGGCCGCCGATCGCCGTTCCGCTTGGGCACCCACACCCGGCCATCATTCCGGAGCGATTCGCTCATCAGGGTGAGCTTCGACTGGTACTCGCCGCTCTGGGGAATGCAGGTGGGGTGGATCTGGGTGAAACAGGGGTTGCCGAAGGCGGCGCCACGCTTGTAGGCCCGAAAGGTCGCGGAGACGTTGCAGCCTTTGGCGTTGGTGGACAGGTAGAACACGTTGCCGTATCCGCCGGTGCCCAGGACTACCGCGTCGCCCAGGTGCGATTGGACCAGGCCGGTGACCAGATCCCGGGTGACGATGCCGCGGGCCCGCCCATCGATGACGATGACGTCGAGCATCTCGGTGCGGGGATACATGGTCACGGTCCCCGCCGACACCTGGCGTTCCAGCGCCTGATAGGCCCCCAGGAGCAGCTGCTGCCCGGTCTGACCGCGGGCGTAAAAGGTCCGCGATACCTGGGCTCCTCCAAACGAGCGATTGGCCAGGAGTCCGCCATACTCCCGCGCGAAGGGTACTCCCTGCGCCGAGCACTGGTCGATGATGTTCACAC